>JAEORY010000240.1 GCA_016840645.1 Candidatus Borrarchaeota archaeon
TAGTATAGTTTCAATTGTTTTACTGCTTGGAATGTACCTCTACCTCAAAAAAGTTAGTAATTCTGTAAAAGAGATTGTTGGAGTGCAAGGAGATGCTCTCTTTCGTGCATTTATTAAGGATTGGTTTGGAGGAAAAAGTGATGACTTAGAGGCTCTTCTTGAAGATATAGGGGAAGTAACGAATCTTCCAATCACTTTACTTCTCTTTCGTCGAGAAAAAGAGCTAAAATCTATATTTGTTATCCCTTCCTTCCATCCAGGTCCATTTAAAGATGTTGGAAGTAGTATTTTACCATTCTATTTATGCCAGAAGTTAAAAGAACAATTCAATTGTGAAATATTAGTATTTCACGGCCCTTCAACGCACGCGCTGAACCTTGTAAGTCAAAGAGAAAATGAAAAAGTACTATCACAAATACAGAATCTTCTCACGAAAGATATTTCGTTCGAATCATCAGCGACTCCCTTTGTAAGAATAATAGGTGAAGAATTCCAGATAGGTTGCCAGAAATTCAATGAGAAAATTGTTTTGATAGCCACACGATCTCCTAAAACAATGGAGGATATTTCGCTTGAAGTTAGTTTATCTTTAATTAATGCTATAAAGGGTCGCTTTGGAACAGAGATAACCGTAATTGACGGTCATAATTGCTTGGGTGAAGATTCTCCCTTTATTGTCCCAGGATCCAAACTTGCCAGTCAATTTCTGATAGACGGAGAAAAAGCGATAGAAGAAATCCAAGAAAAAAAGAATTCTGAACTGAAAATAGGAACGCATCGTTTATATCCTGACATTAAGAAAGAAGAAGGAATGGGCGAGTGTGGAATTGCAGTATTGCTTGTAGAGGTCGCTGGACAAAGGACCGCTTATGTTCTTTTCGATAGTAATAATATGATTAGTGGTCTCAGAGAAAACATCATTCAAAACATTCAAGAAGTGGACGAAATAGAGGTCATGACATCGGATACACACACTGTGAATGCATTAGGTCCAAGTAGGAGTGGCTATCACCCTATTGGAGAAGTAATTGATCATAAAGAAATTATCTCATATGTTCAGGAGGTCATTTCGCAAGCGAGCAAGAATATAGAAGAAGTCGAAGTAGGAGTCATTAAAGGGAATTTAGAA
This sequence comes from Candidatus Borrarchaeota archaeon, assembly GCA_016840645.1. The sequence continues at coordinate 1,130 of JAEORY010000240.1, forward strand.
AATGTAAAAGTGATTGGTGACAGAGGGTTTGAGAACCTTTTAGAGGGAGTCGCAAGGGCGGCTCATATCGCTAAAACGACTTTCCCAATTATTTTTTTCGTGCTTTATCTGGTTTCTATAGTATTTCTCTTTTTCTTCTTCTAGCAATAAAAAATAGAGTTGCCAGTTTAGAAAAGAAACATTATTAGGATAAAATTAATGAGAGTAGTGCCATTCTAACCAATAAACCGTAAGAACTTTGTTGAAAGTATCTTGCATGTTTTGTTGAGTCAACATCTGTTGAGATTTCGCCTACTCGTGGCAGTGGGTGGAATACGATTAGATCGTCTTTGGCAGGTTTTAAGGTACGGCGATTTATGCAGAAATAACCTTTAACCTTTTCGTATTCTGAAGGATCTGGGAATCTCTCTTCTTGTATTCGTGTTACATATAAAACATCAAGATCTGATATTACCTCGTCGAGATCTGATACCTCCCGAATGGATGTTCCTTCTTCGCTTAAATCTTCTAAGACATCTCGGCGCATTCTCAGCTGTTCCGGTGCTACAAATACCAATTGCACATCATAATTTGCTAAACCATACGCAAGCGATTTCACGGTTCTTCCATATTTTAGATCCCCTAGTATACCAATCGTAAGTCCATCAATCGTATTTTTTTCCCTGAGAATCGAAAATAGATCCAGCATAGCTTGTGTGGGATGACCAAGTGTTCCAGAACCGGCATTGATGATCGGTACGTTTGAATATTCAGTTGCCAGCGTCACGCTACCTTCAATAGCATGCCTGATCACGATTGCATCGGCATAAGATTCGATGACACGGATAGTATCAACAAGAGTTTCACCTTTCGCCTTTGAACTCATCTTCGGATCATCAAAGCCTAATACCTTTCCACCAAGGCGATACATCGCAGAAACGAACGACAACCTAGTTCTAGTTGATGGTTCAAAAAAAAGATTTGCTAGAATTTTGTTTTTGAGAATATCACTGCCTGTTTTGACAAACTTTTCCATATCACTTGCTACTTTGAAAATATGTTCAAGTTCGTCTCGTGAAAAGTCCTGAATGGACATAATATTGCGCCCTGAAAAATCCATATCTTTTCGCCTCTTCAAAAATATGTGATTCCAAATGATCTTTGTAATTATTGTGATAGTTTAGTCTTTTTAATTTTAATTTCCTAGATTTTAAATTCATATTCTTCGTAATCTGCAATATATTTCATTTGAAAAAGAGATGCTTTTAAGAGCAGTCAAATCATTAGGAAAAAACTCTGAATTAGTAAAACATTTTAAAGAATTAATTCGAACATTAATCAGTTTATAGAAACTGATAACTAGGGGGACTTTCCATAGAAGACGAGTTAAGAGTTAGAAAAATACGCAATGGAACTGTAATAGATCATATCCGAGCTGGAAATGCCTTAACTGTTCTAAAGATTTTAGGGATATCCGGAGGAGAGGGTAACACCATATCCATTGCTATAAATGTACCAAGTGGCAAAGCTGGTCGAAAAGACATTGTAAAAATTGAAGATCGTGAATTAGAGCCGCAGGAAGTTGATATTATTGCGTTAATCGCTCCTAATGCAACAATTAACATCATCCGAGACTTTAAAGTTATAGAAAAAAATAGAGTGAAACTTCCTACGACCGTTAAAGGTTATCCACGTTGTATTAATCCCAACTGTGTCACTAATACGAAGGAACCCGTGGAACCACATTTTATACTTAGAAGCGATGAACCACTTCGCATACGCTGCCATTACTGCCATACCGTTATGGACAAGGATGACATCATCAAAAACCTTTAATCTATGACGACAATAGATATCATGCTTTATTTGATTATGAACTCTAGGAGAGATTAAATGTCCACATATGTAGTCTGTGTTGTCGGTCCAAAGAGAAACGTCGGTAAAACAACCGTAGTCGAAGGATTAATTAAAAAATTGATTTTGCAAAAGGGTCTTCGTGTTGGCACTGTTAAACACATACATGGTACATTCGACACGCCTCACAAAGATACTTGGAAACATATTAAAGCTGGTGCAACTGCTACGGGTGTAATAACCGATTCTGAACTCCTTACTATTTGGAATTCATCAGAACTTCCTATAGTTCCAGAAACTGTATTAGACAAACTTCCAAAGAATTTAGATTATGTTATAGTTGAGGGATTCCGCCATTCGGAGTATCCGAAAATTATAGTTGCTGACGTTGCTGAAGATTTAGAAAGTATTAATCTAAGTAACACTGTCGCCATATCTGGAAGGATAGTTGAAAAGCCGGAGGAACTCAAGAAATTAGATCTTGATGCCCCAGTAGTTAAGATAAATGAAAGTGAAAAATTAGTAAATCTTCTTGAATCCCGTGCACAGACTATTTTTGTCAATCAGTTACCAGGCATAGACTGTAAATCTTGTGGTTATGATACTTGTGCAGATCTTGCTAAAGCTGTCCGTGCAGGTGAGGCAGACGTTAGACAATGTATAACAATGTTCACCAAAGTTGACTTGACGATAAACCAACAGAATATTGTGATGAAAGGGTTCGTTCAAGATCTTTTCAAAGCAGTAGTTATGGGAGTTATTAAGGAACTAAAAGAAGTTCCCGATCACGAAAAGATTCGAGAGATCAACCTTCAAATTCGACTTGATTGAATTGCCTCGCTTGGTGTTTCTGAGTGGCTCGCTATGCACTTAGGGTCTTTTATATTGGAACGAATTATTATGGATTTCAGCGGCAGACGACGAAGTTCAAAACAATTGAAGGATGCCTTTTTAATGCATTTCAAGAGTCGGAACTTATTGATGACTCCCGAACATTTCGGTATGGGGCTGCTGGGAGAACTGACAGAGGAGTTCATGCTTTAGGGCAGGTAATTGCCTTTTCGACTTCTAGAAAAACAATATTAGGCCAATTGAATGCATATTTACCTGAAGATATACGCTGTTGGGCGATTGCACATGTCCCAGAGGAGTTTAATCCTAGATTTGATGCACTTTCTAAACATTACAAGTATTTTTTGCCTTATGAAGAGACTCTAAATATAGAAAAAATGAGAAATGCTGCAGACTACCTAATTGGTATTCATAATTTTAAAAACCTTTCAAAAGTCAATCACCATGTTAATGCGATAAGAGAAATAACTCTGCTAAAATTCAAAAAGATAAATGAGGTTCTTCATTTTGAGTTCATAGGAAAGAGTTTCCTATGGCAACAGATACGCAAGATTGTTTCTGTGCTAACCTTAGTTGGTAAAAGTTTAATGACCTTGAGTGAATTCAAAAAACTTCTAGATCCGAGTAGTGTTCCTAAAAAGGGAATCCCTCCAGCACCTGCAGGGGGATTATTACTTTATAATGTTCATTATTCGGAACTTAATTTCACAAATGATTACAAAATTATTAACGAAATTACCTCTCACTTGAAAGATGAAGTTTCTCGATTATCATGCTTGAAAAAAGTCTTTAATGAAATTTGTAAGGGCATCTATTGATTTCTGCAACCTTTAACATCTAAAAGTCCATAAGTTATGGTTTCAATCGTTCCATAACGATTGCGGGACACACTCTCTCTACTCCTTTTAGAGTGCTTATTTCTTCAAGGTATTCAGATAATTTTTTTTCTTTTGCCCAAATTTCGCATATTATATGATGATCTCCTGTACTAAGTTGTACGGAGCGTATTTCTTCAAATGCAGTTAACTTTTCTGCCACTTCAAGTAACTTAGCAGAATCTGTATCGACTCCGACAATAGCGACTGTATAACCCATAGCAGCAGGATCCAACTGCACGGAAAAACTCAAAATGACTCCATTCTGCATCATTTCCTTGATTCTTTTTCTTACAGTTGATTCCGCAATACCGATTTTTTCTGCTATGGCAGTATTTTTTTGCCGAGCATCTTTTTGTAATTGTTCAATAATTTTTTGATTTATGTCATCAAGCATTGGATGTCCTCGGAAATACTATATTATACTTCATTCGTGGTGTTCTACATCTAGTATTTATACGAATCGTCAGAATATCATGCATTAACGGAAATCGATATAAAAGTATGAAGATATATTATTGCAATGCGATATATAAAAATTATATAACGAAATTCGTGAGATTTAAAACGAATAACGCAAAGAGTTTTTCTAAATGCGAGAGACTTTGCACTTTTGGTCTTACTCAGGTTTTAATTAAAAGGAGGTCTTTTACTGATCTCTGCTGAAGAAGCAATACGAGTTCTGGGAAATAATATTTGCGCAAAGGTGTTATATCGACTCTACAAACATGGTACCACGGATATCGATACCATTATGAAAACTGTTGATTACGCTCCTCGATACCGAAGCAAATTTTTGTCAAGATATCTTCTAAGACTTCAAGGACGAGATTTGGTCGAAATAACAGGCGATTCATGTGTACCGACACCAGTAGGCGTTTTAGCAGTAGATTTTTTAGGTAAATTAAAAATTTCGGAAGTCAATGGTAAAATACAGTGCATTGAAGCTCTTCAAGAACCAAAAACTAACAAACAGTTGCAAAAAATCTTAGATGTTTCACGTACATTTGCATCTATATTGTTACGACAACTGAAAGAAGCAGAAATAGTACAAACAGAAAGAATAAGATACAAAATTAGAGATGTCGCAACAGCAGCAGAATTAGAAAAACTACCTACATACTATTCGGAAATTATAAAAGCCCTTACTAAAGGAAATCCAGAAAGATTCAAACTGACATCCGAAGAAATCGCCGACATAACTGGTTTAGCCGAAAAAAGCGTTCAAGCTCGCCTCTCAGAACTTTCTAGACGTGGCGTCATAGTAAAGGCAGGACCAAACCCTTTACCGGAAGCTTTTTTTGTCCTCTATTATCAGCTTACAGGGAAAGGCGAAAGGATATTGAAAACCTTAGATAAATTTGAACGTCTTACGCGATTTGTTCAAATAATTGAAAATACCTCAGTATGCGAAAATATAGCAGTATCAGAAGAAGAACTTTGGAAACATATCTCCAACCAAGTAGGCTTTCCAGCAAATACTTTTGAGGTCAGATCCGTAATTAATATACTAAAACGGTTAATGCGTTTGAAAGGAGATACAATTGAGGGATACTACAAAAAGAGTAAAAAGGCTCACTCACGAAAATCCGATTGGCATACTGACCGATTTGCATCAACTTTGAGTGAGCAAGGATAA
>JAEORY010000241.1 GCA_016840645.1 Candidatus Borrarchaeota archaeon
CAAACACTTTTAATTCAGGAATTGATGTAGGCATAGCATTGACTATCTGAACGGCCATATTTTCATCAACAAAATCAAATTTAGATACTAAGTCGCTCACAAGTTTACGTGCATTGTCTTTATCAGCCGCAGCAAATTTCATAGTATAATCGAGAGTAACTCTTTGTATATAGCCAAGTTCGTCATCCTCTCCACGTTTAGTGAGAATTTCTTTAACTTCTGGAAGTGTAAGAAGTTTTTCTTTCATAATTTTTTTCGGCATCTAATTTACCTCTCTATTATTATCTCATAATTGATTTACTAGGAGATATATGCTCTGGAAGAGTGATAAGCGTCTTCTCCCTCTTTTTGTCTTTAATCCGGATTAAATATGCGCGTCCTCTTTTACCAATTACAACTCCTGTCTTCCCAATAAACCTTCGATGAGGTAAACCTTTATGTATGGCTGGTTCTGGATCTACGTCTACATAGTCTCCGATTTCATAGTTAGTTGTCATCTTTGATAAAGGAGGCATTCCTCGATTTCTCGGGTGTTTCTTTAGGCACTTTCTCGTCCTTGCTCTATAGCCCTTTGAAGATCTCATTAGTTCACAACCTTTTACAAGTTAAATTATTTCGTTCAATTGATTTGTGAATATATCTTGAAGCTTTCTATTTATTAAAATCTAAGAATATAAATTTACTTTTAATGAAAATCTTAGTCTGCAATTTATTTGCATTATTTTTTTTAACATTTTTGTTTTAGTTTTCAATGTCTGAGAGTATTTAGGTAATAGAAATCTAAGATTAATAAATTTCATTTAGTAAAGTGTCTATTTTTTACAACGCCACAAACTACCGATTACCTAGCATGTGAAAACATTCAAATATCTATCCATTGATTGTCATTTTCAAAGTCCATAAGTTTTCAAAGGTGACTTTGAGATATGCTTCAAATTGAGAACTTAACTGTTTCAATAGATGACAAAGAAGTCTTACACTCAATCAACTTGGAGATAAAAGAGGGCGAAATTCATGCACTATTTGGTCCAAATGGTTCTGGAAAGACCTCATTACTTATGACAATAATGGGCTTTCCCGATTATCATGTGACTACTGGCCGGATTGTATTTCGAGGGGAAAATATCACTCATCTAACTATAGACGAAAGAGCAAAACGAGGGCTTGGATATATGTTTCAGCGCCCCCCAACTATTAAAGGACTGAAAATGAAACAACTTGTGAAATTATGTGCAAAGAATAAACCTATTAATGTGAAAGAGTATGCAGAAAAACTAAATCTAGAAACTTTTTTGGAGCGAGATATAAATCAAGGATTTTCAGGAGGAGAAATTAAACGTGCTGAACTTCTACAGTTATTAGCACAAAATCCAAATCTGTTGCTTCTAGATGAGCCTACTTCTGGGGTCGATCTTGAAAATATTGCACTCATTGGTGGTGTTATAAATGATTTACTCTGCGCAAATTTAAATTGTGAAAACAAGAGAACCCAACTATCTCCAAAAGCAGGCTTAATCATCACACATACGGGGTACATCTTAGATTATGTCAAAGCGGATATCGGACATGTTATGTGCAATGGGAATCTAGGATGCAGTGGTACTCCATCAGTCATTCTTGCGAATGTTAGAAAGATGGGCTACGAAGAGTGCATTTCTTGTTTAATGAAAAGTTCTTAAAAGTGATAACGCATGACAGATTTTAATGACATAAAGAAGAAAGCTATTTCTTCAAAGAGTAAAAAGGCTTCATTAGGTAAAGATCTTGATTTAGACAAATACTCTATGAACCCCTCACCGCATTCCTATTATGAAGATCTCACTGTGTTTTCTAAGGAGGAACAAGAGACTTTGCGCATGTCAGGCGTCGAACCTGATGCACATAATCGTGCAGGCACTTTTGTTATGATGGATAACTCAGTCGTTCATAATACGGTTTCCCAGGATGGAATAGAGATTTTAAACACGGGTAACGCATTAAAAAAACATTCTTGGTTAAAAGATTACTGGTGGAAGGCGGTAGCCGTAGATACTGATAAATACACTGCATATACAGAATTAGAAGGAAAACATCTAGGCTATTTCATACGTGTGTTGCCTGGAATAAGAACGATTCAACCACTTCAATCATGCCTGTATATGTCACAGGATAACATTGCTCAGAATGTTCATAACATTATCATCGTTGAAGAGGGAGCACAGTTAGACATAATTACAGGTTGCTCGGTTAGTCATCGTGTCCAACGAGGAGCGCATATCGGTGTAAGTGAATTCTATGTAAAACGAAATGCAAAACTGAGTTTTACTATGATTCATAATTGGGCACCTGAAATCGTAGTCCGACCTAGAACTGGGATTAATGTTGATGATGGTGGCATTTTTCTTAACAATTATGTGTCTATGCAACCTGTTCGATCACTTCAGGCATATCCTACAACTAAACTATGTGGTCGTAATGCAACAGCGCGTTTTCATAGCATATTACTGGCTCCACCACATTCTGAACTCGATACAGGTGCTCGTGTCTATCTGTTAGGCCAAGGATCCCGAACTGAAATAATATCACGCGCTATCACTACCGGCGGAAATATATGGGCTCGTGGGCACATAATAGGAAATGCACCAGGAGTTAAAGGTCATTTGGAATGTGAAGGGCTCATATTAAAAGAAGGGGGATTTATTCGCGCGGTACCTGAGTTAGAAGGAATCAATCCAGATGTAGAGTTATCTCATGAAACTGCAGTTGGAAAAATTGCAAAAGAATCTATTATGTACTTACAAGCGCGAGGTCTTACCGAAGAAGAAGCCACAACTGCAATTGTCAGCGGTTTTTTGGACGTAAAAATCGAAGGACTTCCCTCTGAATTACAAGCAGAATTAGATAAGGTTATTGCCATTAGCAAAGAATCTATGTTATAATTAGAGATGTTATCTTGAACAACTATGATTTAAACATTAATAAGTTCAAAAAATAAATGAGGAAATTATTTCAGAATACGTAAGACTGTTTTATGTTTAAGTAAAAATACATCCAATCTCTCAAATAATCTCATTAGTATATCGATGAATAATGTGGTGATTCGCAAGGTATTTCCTCCGAAAAAGTGCTCTAACCACCTTTATTATTATTATTTATAATATTTTCTTTTTCTGAAATAATTATAATGAACTAAAACAACGCGCGCTAGTATACTATCAATTATCAGATTTATACTTAATTGCAGTTAAGTAAAAATGCGCAGCTGCCATCGTCATTATATTTTTCACACTTCCTTTTTACGAACGTTGTTAACCGATTTGAGATTTTCCGTAATATCCAACCCTAAAAAATTTCCTACGTGACTTAAATCATATTGCAAACAAGAACAAATTAGTTTGATTAGCAAGTGTGCATATTTAGATATTTATTTAAATTATGTGATTTTATATTTGATCGCAGTTTAAGAATGTGGGTGACAATTATGCCTGAATGGAAAAATTATGAACTTGATTTTACGATTACGATCGATTACGAGAAATGTCACGCGTGTTTACCATGTGTTGAAAATTGCCCTACAAAAGTTTTAGAGATAGACGAAGAAATAGAAAAAGCAGTACCAATACGCCTTGATGACTGTACAGAATGCTGTGCATGTGTTTTAGTTTGTCCTGAGGACGCAATCACACACAGCAGCTGCTGATGCTAATCAAAATAAAGTATATGAGTCCAAATTCGAAAATTATTTAAAGCAAATGATATCACTTGCCCAATTAAATCCATAAAAAATGATTTAGGTGATAATTATGCCAGAATGGAAATCAGATGAGCTCGAAATAACAATCACAGTTGACTACGAAAAATGCACGGGTGTTGGTGATTGCGTCGATATGTGTCCTGTGGAAATGTTCAAAGTAGTAGATGGAAAAGCAGTGGTAGAAAAAATCGATGAATGTACAGAGTGTTGTGCTTGCGTCACAGCATGTCCAAACGATGCTATCGAACACAGTTCTTGTTAGAGAATCAGTCTCTTACACTGCCTAATCCCTTTTTTTTAATTTAATTATTTTTTAGAATAATGTCAAGAACTTTCTATACCTTTTTAATCGAAATTTCAAGGTATACTAGGTTCTATAAATCTTTGTTAATTTCCCTTGTTATGAGAGACCGTCTTTAACTTATGTTGGGACGATATAGTAAAAGTACACACTCTCGACTGTAACCTTTTCTACGATTTTTTCGTTTTCTAATTCTCTCAGCTCTTTCGCAATGCGTTCCGTTTTGACTCCTAGGATTTTACTAAGACTACTTACTGCAGCTACTCCTTCTTTTGCCAATATAGATAAGATCATCGCTCTAAGCGGTTTCTCAGCAGCACCAATCCCCTTTGGCAATTTTTTAGATATCTTTCTTACAAATTCATGTTCAGTCAATAGTGTTTGTGGCAATTCCTCTTCTCCAACACGAAAGAGGCGACCATGTCCGATCTTGGTGATTTTTCGCAGAAATTCAGGTTCTGCAGAAGCCTCTTCAGTGCAAATACAGATTGCTGAGATTGTTATCTTTTTTCTAATAACCTCTACAGCTTCTTTAAGTGCGAATTCTTCCGGAGTTGGTTGAGGTGCTGTAGGTACTCCATCTGAGACTAGAATAATATGTTTCGTTGCAGAAGTTGACCCTTCTCTCATCATCATAAAACGCGCGATCCTCAATGCCTCGCCAATATTCGTCTCATCTCCCCTGCTCAAGACGAACAGATCCAGGATCTTTTTTGTGAGAATATTCGGATCGTCTGTTAAACGAAGTTCTTTCTTACCTTTATTACTGAATGAAACAATCCCCATTCGATCCCCATATTTGGAACTCATTAATGCTAATGCTGACGCCGCTTTTTTAGCATGTAGGAGTTTGTTTCCTTCAAGCATTGTACCACTTATATCCAAAAGTAAAATTATCTCAATGCGCGTTCGAGGTTCTCTCTGAAAGGCCATTATATCTTCACGTTCGACAGAAGTTCGCCCTGCTCTAATGGTATTCTTAATAGTTTCTTTAATGGAAACATCTCGATAGCGGTCGCCTGTACGAAATTTTCTAGTTCCTACAATTTTTCCTGATCCTGAAAATGCTTTTTTGCCTATAGGGTGAGCACCTTCACTCAAAGAGGGTGCGTATCCCCATATCCTCGGAAATAATTCTTCTAAGAATACCTGCGCCGCTTTCGTGCTTAAAACCCATCCTGGGAATGTAGTTTCTAGAACTTTCATTTCTCCAAGTCTTTCGAACAGCTGTTCGAGCGCCTTTAGTTTAAGTTTTTTAATGAGCTGTTTTCCAGTTTCTCTCTCTATATCTCGCCTCAACTCATCCGGCATTACTTTGAATCCAAACTCTGTTCTTTCAGTCTTAAACATCTGCTCTAATAGCTTTTCATGAGCTTTTGTAAGGGTTAGATCTGGCCTGTTTTCAATTCGCGCTAAGATTATGTCATAGTGACCGTAGCGTAGGAGTTTCTGTATCTCCTTTTCCGTCATCAATTCTTTAATGATCTTTCGAATCTCGCTTTCTTTGAACTGTTCAAACGTAGCCGTTGCTGTTTTTTCAAAAATGTCCAAAATAACGTCAGTTGGCTTTCGTGATCTTTCAACTGTAGGCCTTAACCTTATTCTATGCGGTAATGTGATTATAGCTGATTTTAAAATGTCTCGTGAAGTAAGAGACTGTGACTCATTCATTGAGGAAAAGGCTTCCAGTAACTCAAAAAACCTGATTCCTCCTCTCGTGCTTACTCCTCTTAAGATGTCTTCATGCGCTCGGGTGTTTCTTAGAAGTCTCATAGCAAGCAGATACTCTTTGGAAAACATCTTTTCTCTTGCAATATTTACTTCTTTTGCAACGATTTCTTTTTCCGCGTCATCATCCTTGACATAGTCCAGCTGAATAACATCGAATCTATCTAAGAGATCTTGGGGTAACACATCAATTGCACCATAATCTCCCGTAGCAATTATTATTAGATCCAGTGCAGGGATTTTCTCTTCAAAATGACCAATTTCGATGTGATCTCCGCCTTCCATAGTTACTAATAATGTATTGATCACACGCTCTTGCATTCTATCGATGAAGTCGAGGACAAGTACCCCATTATTCGCCCTTAGCACCTTCCCTGGGCTAAAAGATCTGATATCGTGGGTGCCGAGAACAATAGCTTGTTCGGGGTCAATGTCGCCTATGATGTCCTCGGGAACTAATTCGGGGCTGCCCTGTATTCGTGTTATCCTCTCTTCACCAGAGATCTCTATCATTTCCTGACTTTCTTTTTCACACCAAGGACATTGTGACTC
>JAEORY010000242.1 GCA_016840645.1 Candidatus Borrarchaeota archaeon
GTCCGTATCTGGGATAATGATACCACAGACTGGACAACCACCTTTGCGAATGGTGACCCCATTGATACCGGTACAGCTAATAATGCCTATGATCCTCAACTGGCAATCGATTCCACTGATAAAGTCTATGTTACATATTATCAATCTGATGGAGCATATTACCATATCTTTCTCAGCCGGTATGATGGGACAGATGTCCGTATCTGGGACAATGACACGACCAGCTGGACAACCACCTTTGCGAATGGTGACCCCATTGATACCGGGTTGGCTAATACCGCCGCCTACCCTCAACTGGCCATCGATTCCACTGATAAAGTCTATGTTACCTATCGTCAATCTGATGGACCAAACGAGCATATCTTTCTCAGCCGGTATGATGGGACAGATGTCCGTATCTGGGATAATGATACCACAGACTGGACAACCACCTTTGCGAATGGTGACCCCATTGATACCGGTACAGCTAATAATGCCTATGATCCTCAACTGGCAATCGATTCAAACAACTTAGTCTATGCTACCTATTATCAAAACGATGGGTCAAAGAACCATATTTACCTCAGTTCTTTTTATCGCCGGCCTCCTGGTATCACTGTTAATCCTACAAGCGGATTGTACACTACAGAGGCAGGGGGTACAGCAGACTTTACGGTGGTGCTATTTCTACTCAATTGAAATAAAGAATGTGGGATTTGGCGGGATTAAACGGTTTTAAAAGGGATTTAAGGTAGTTATAAAGATACTAAAAATAAAATTTCTCAAATTAAGTGCAAACAGGGTATAGGCAAAATCTAACGAAATTCGCACTTAAAATGAGAATTTTTTATGCGGCTTTAAATAGTTATTTTATAAACTTTTAAATAACCAGAGAATCGAGAGAACTTATATATCTTTATATGAAAGTAGTTTTTTTAATTTTACTACGACTTAAATACTAATTATGCCTCCGGGAAATTGAGGGATATTAAGACCATCGCTAAATATAATAATTTCATTACCTTGCTTCCGTTGATTCGCTCTATATCGCAAGTTAATATTCAAATTCTTTTTATCCTGATACATATCTAAAATCTGCGGCACATTGTCATAGGATAGTACCCATTTAAAAGGCAATCCTCTTATAAACCAAGATAGAGCCTGATGGTCGGAATGGCTGTAATTGTTTAAGTATAACTCTCCACCCATTATGTAATAAGGCGGATCGAGGTACACGAGAGTTTTTTCTTGTGGAAGGTTTTTTATTATATTTTTCAGGAAATACGTGGCATCGTAGCAATAAACATGAATTCTTTCCGCATAAAAAGCGATAGATTGAATTCGACGAATTAGATTTTTCTTATTGAAGCGGGCGTCTATTTTCCACGATCCTGTTTGATTTAAGCCTCCAATAGGTCGGGCTCCGAGGATGCCAGATCTGTTGCATCGATTAAGAAAGAATGTCGCAAAACCAAGCTCAAGCGAGGTGTGCCCCTCTGGATTGTCGTAAATGTGTTTTTGCCATCTCCATTCTTCAATACTTATTTCAACCTTTTCGATCAATCTTATAAAAGGCTCCGTTTCATTTAAAAGTGAATGCCAAAAAGAAAAAATATGAGGATCTATATCATTTAGGTAGACGTGTTGGATATATTCCCTCAATAAAAGTTCTATAGCTAATCCTGCTCCCCCACAAAATGGCTCTATATAAAATCCGTCAGTTAGATTATTTTGCCTCAAAATAAAAGCAATGAATTTATAAAGAGCGCCTTTTCCCCCTGGGTACCGTAGTGGTGTCTTGAAGTTGTCCATGATTCTCCTCCGACTGAGATAGCATAATTATAAACAATCTTTCGAGCGGTGGCCAGTGATTTCTTGTCTGGTCCTCAGAGAGAGAAAACTCTTCGTTATGTATTAATGAATTAAGTGTACTTAATGATGGAGAATCAGAAGAGTTTTTAAAATGTTGTAGAGCTTTTTTCGTGTTCTCATCTCCTATTAAAGTTATCTTCCTATTACTTATATATTCAAGTAATATGCCCAACTGCGCATCTGCAAGCTTTATGTCGTTTTTTGTTTGAGGAATGGGTCTTGCAGGAATGGACTTGATCCCATGCATCTTCAAAAACATCCTTAAGCTCTTTTCCAGAAAGACACGAAATGTTATTGCTGAAGCATTGGGATATGATTTGACAGACATTTTTTTTAGTTCATCGCAGAGCTTCCTCAAATTTGCCCCTTGATCCAGACGATACACGAAGCTGGAAGGGATGATACCCGCGGGCTGCTTTCTTGATCTAAGTCTTATTGGTTTTCCTTCCTTATGAAACTCATCTCGCGTGTGCTTCGTTTGACTTAAGAGTTCGGAAACCATAATGCGCCTTGGTATTTTAACGGAAGGGGCCTGATCTCTTAATTTATTTGCGTAACGTTCCCTATCACTAACAGAATCGAGTGACCGAGAGTCTTCATCTTTTCGGCTTACGTCTGTCAAAATGGCCTTATAAAGCATTTCAAAGGTTTCACGATCAGATATTTCCTGAAGGTCGCCAGAAAGACCAAGAACCATTCGTATGGGAGGGGAGTCATAACAGCGCTCAACATTGGTGAATGGGAATTTCTCCTTATTTCTAAGGAAAGACGATACATCCTCAGGGAGTTCCAGTGAACATGCCAGTTGATACATCCTATCCATTTTAATAAAGCGGTTTAAATCGGGCTGGTTGATTCCCATTTGTTCCAAAGCTGACCTTTGGTCAGGGGCGCTTTTAAGCAGGTTTTGTATGTATCCAGCCTCCATAAGAACTGACCACGGTTTTATGGTTGTGTGTGTATGTTTTTCTATGATAATCGGGGTAGCCGCTTCACGTGAAGGCGCAACGACCGTTTGCACCTTTTTTAAAAGATCCCTGCTCACTAAATGAGATAATTTTCTAAACTTACTCTTATATTGATCAGGCGCGGCGTCTGGACTCAACAACAACTTTAAGGCGGCAACTCGCCTATTACCCTCAAGCACATAGCGATTCAATTCATCTACTCTAAAAACTATGAGCACTTCATCTGGGAAGAATCCGTTGACTGCTATACTTCTCGCTAATTCATAAACAGAGTAATTCTCTGTAAAATGAGCGAGTAGCGATCTTTGGTCGGTTTCTTGGAATCCAAGACCAGATACTCTTGGATTTTGAGGGTCAAGCTTGAGGCTAGTGATATTAAATTCTTTTCTTTCCCAACTTGAATAATCAAACATCAGTGACCTCCTTTCGGGACATCGCTGGATGGGTTTTTAACCTCGGATCTCTCGGAGTAGTGTTTCCAGAGCTGGATAGCGTTTGTCCTTGACGGATCAACTCAGAGCCTGGGGTTTGACACTGGTCTTTTTTTCAATACTATTATTTAAATCAGTTAAGAGCAGATCTGACCCCTTTTTTTACTTGTTCAGCGCTAATGGACTCGTGCCAATGTGCCACTATGTAGTCATTATATATATTGATCGCATTCCAGTACTTATATTCTGAAACGTCGTACTCGTCGATCCAATGCGTATCATGCACCAGGTCGCATATTCTGACAAAAAAAGATTTGAATTCATCTTTGTAGCGGCCACGGTATTTAAAATTTCCACACTCAATTACACCCGTTGCCAAAAGGTATATTGGTTTATTCGCCTGTTGCTGATATGCTATTTTGATTCTCTTAACTGCCATCTATTCACATCACTCTAACATACAATAAGTAAATTATAGATGTGACAGTAATTCTGCTTTCTGCATAGTGCACGGCTGCTAAAAGCTATCAAATCACATCCGGGCTTTAAGTGTGTTATCTCCACTCCTCCAGACGGATGATTTTTCTGTCCGGGCGGCGGTTATTCCAGAGCCAGAGGGCATTGGTTTTGATAACTTTCAGAAGAGCCAGGTCCTCCAGGTGCCATCTGGGGATCCGGCGCCTCTTTTCGGCTTCATAGAGCCTGGCCAATGTCCAGAGCCAGAGAAGGCCCAAAAGGCCGCTGATCTTTCTTTTGTATTGTTTCAGGAAACGGAGTAACGGGCTGGATTTTTTGTCGGGTGTGGTGGGGATAGCAAGGAGTTGTGCCTGTGCGTGCCTTGCCTGTTCGATGGGACTCGAGGGATTGGTGGTATGTTTTACATTGTTTGTGAGATAGCTACAACTTGTTGTGATAAGTAAAAGAGTGACGAACAGGCCGCCATAGATACGGTGTTTTTTCATAAGCGGACCTCTGGAGTTTTTTAGAAGATTGCACTACGTATTTTTACCTATATCTCTCCAATTGCCTTTGTCAATGTTTTTATCGTTTTTTCAAGTATTTCCTTCTTCCTTTTATCCTTCCTGATAGTTCTCTCCCTCATAGCTTCGTTACACTGCCCCACAGCAGAAATGTAGACCCCTTTCCGGCCGAGGGGATCAAGCTCACGAAGCGCCTTTATTAATTCATATTCTTCGTTATTGATAGAGAGTGGAGCATGAAAGTTATCCACATGCTCAGCTACACTTTCATTCAGCCTATCCTTGATCATATAATGATCGCCTTCAACGATTTTATTTTTAGATAAAATTCGGGCTAATTTTAACAGCCCATCGGGGACTTTCCTTTCTCCACTTTCATACCTATAATAGGTCTTAGGGGCAACTCCAAGGGCTTTGGCAAAATCTTTAACACTCTGAGAACCACGTAGGGACTTTAATTCAGCGCCTCGCTCTATATATAAATAATTTTTTATTTTATTTTCGCTGTTGGTCACTTTTTTTCTTGACAAGTCCCCAATGGTCATTTTATAAAGGTTATTAGCTATCTATACACCAATTCAAAATAGATAAAAGGAGCGTTGAATCATGAAGAAACATCAAATAAAAAAATCAGAACCGATTCTTCCTTTCTTGAAAAATCAAAATGGCGGTCTATACATACGAACGTCAGAATCTTGTTATTTGGAGAAGTTCTTACGGTTAATTTGTCGCCAATGCAAGGGTAAACATCATCATAATGAAATTCAATAAGCCCAGTTTCTCCATCAAGTGCTTTTTCGGCAGTTTTTGTGAAGTTTGTTTCTACTATCATTATCTTATTACTCTCCCACAAAGGTTGCTTTGTGAAAATAAAACTCATTAAAGAGCTAATAAAAGCCAAGGGCCTAACCCTCAAAGAGGTAGCCGGCGAATTGGGGCTCGGATACCACCTGTTTGAGAAGGTTGTTATCCGGGCGCATTCTAAAACCAAAAACGGCATAAAGTTCTACGAGACCCGCCATGTCCGTGAGAAGATTGCCGCCTGGTTAGGCTATCCTTATGATCTCATCTGGGGACCTAATGCCGATTATTTCCTTAAAAAATTAATTGCCGAGGAAATCGAGCGGCAGGTCGAGGATGAGAAAGATCAGCGGCTTAAGGCCCTTGGGTTTTTATAATCCTTAATACGCAGGCTTGTCAATGTCTAAATCCAGGAAAAAAACTGACAGACAATATAGCCTTTTTGAGCTTATTTCACGGCTTCAGAAATCTACCACAGTACATTCAGGCAGCCTGAATATCCAATTCCACCTTCAGGGCATCGTCACAGAATGCATCAAGCATTGCCCGCTTTCCCGCTGGGAGATAGCGGGCCGGATGAGCGCCCTCGTCAATCAAGAAATTACAAAGTATATGCTCGATACCTGGACAGCGGAAAGCAAGGAATATCATCGTTTCCCGGCGGAATACATGCCCGCTTTCTGCCAGGCTGTAGGCTCGTATGAACCTTTGAGGTTTCTTGCAGAAAAGGCTGGAGTTTTTGTGCTGCCGGGACATGAGGCACTGCGTGCGGAGATAAAGAAGATAGAGGAAGAGATCAGAGATCTTCAGAAACAGAGGCAAAAAAGGATGTTGTTTTTGGAGGAGATATCGAATGGGAAAAAGAAAGGGAAGAAAACTAACCAGAGTGGTTAAGAACGACAAGCGTCAGAAGGCCATCAATAGTGTTATTCAAACAGGGCTGGACGGTGGCGAGTCATTTCGGAATATCGCCAACCAGATCGGCATGGATTTTCATATCAATAAAGATCAGGCGCTCAAAATGGTGATGAAAGAGTACCGGGCGAGCGTACAGAATGGAGCGTAGGTGGGTATCAGGTGGGTATCATAGTGAGTGTCATCGATTTTCAAGCGATATTGGGGGTGTTGAAATTAAAATTGTTTAAGGAATTAAGGATGTTACGTTATGAGTGAGATATGGTTGCGCCAAAAAGAGGTGGGTATCATTGAAAATATAGCAAAAATTACGTTTTTAAGGCGTTTTAAGAAAAATAAGTATAAAAACTTC
>JAEORY010000243.1 GCA_016840645.1 Candidatus Borrarchaeota archaeon
CACAGAATGCCAAGTGGACGGGCTATCGGGTATTTCTCGATAATCTGCGACACACAGCCAAATGTAAAACGAAAGTTTCTCCCCCAGTAGGGAGTTAGGAGGACTCGCAGGAAGCCCCATCCGTCAGGGTGGGGTAGTTCACTAAAATAGCAAATGATGAAGGAGGAAGAAGAAAATGGCCACATCAACTAAGAGTTCTGTGAAAAAGAATTCGAAGAAAATAAATCTAGGAATTACGGGGATGACATGCGCAACCTGTGCACTCACGAACGAGGAAGAGTTAGCGAATTTACCTGGCGTAAAGAAGGCATCAGTTAACTTCAATTTGGAGAAAGCCCACATAGAATATGATCCAAGCAGAGTTGGACTTAAAGATTTTGTTAAAAAAATTGAAGATATCGGCTATGGTGTAGTGACTAAAAAGGTTACGATTCCTATAGGAAACATGAGCTGTGCCTCATGTGTACAGACAATTGAAGAGGTCTTGAATGAATTAGATGGTGTTAAATCTGCGAATGTTAACCTTGCTACTGAAAAAGCTACCGTGGAATTTATTCCAGCCATAATAACTTTAGATGAAGTAAAAAAAGCGATTACCGATATAGGATATCAGGTTCTAGAGCTTCCTGAAGATGCAATGGTAGATGCAGAGAAAGAAGCCCGAATGAAAGAAATTCGCACTCAGAAGCGACTTGTTATTTTAGGTGCAATACTAAGTGGATTGATAATGGGTATAGCGATGCTTGTACCTGTTGAAGTGTTTGGAGAGGAATTTTTCAGAAATTTGTTATTTTTTACGCTTGCAACGCCTGGCCAAGCGATTCTTGGATGGCAGTATTACATAAGGGCATTTAAACGCATATTACATCTTAAGACAAACATGGATACGCTAATAGCGATGGGAACGTCGGCAGCCTATGGTTTTAGCGTTGTAACGACATTTTGGTTGGGAGGCGCTGTTTACTTTGATTCAGCAATCATGATTTTGACTTTAATCACTCTAGGAAAGTATTTAGAGGCACAAGCCAAAGGAAGAACTTCCGAAGCTATTAGAAAATTGCTTGATCTACAAGCAAAAACAGCAATCGTTATCAGAGATGGAAAAGAAATCGAGATTCCAGTAGAGGATGTAGAAGTAGGTGATATAGTTATTGTAAAGCCTGGTGACAAGATTCCCGTTGATGGAATTGTTCAAGAAGGTCGTTCGAGTGTTGATGAATCAATGCTTACAGGAGAGTCACTTCCAGTTGAAAAGAATGTAGGCGATGAAGTTATTGGTGCAACACTTAACAAGCTTGGAATGTTAAAATTCGAAGCGATGAAGGTAGGCAAAGATACAGCTTTGGCACAAATTATAAAAATCGTTGAAGAAGCACAAGGAACAAAAGCACCAATTCAAAGGCTCGCAGATTCTGTTGCGGGATATTTTGTTCCAGCAGTGATTCTGATAGCCTTTGTAACCTTTATACTTCAGTTCTTCTTCGGATTGTCGCAATTTATTGGATTACCTATAGGTGGAGTCGGTATCTTCAGTTTTGCAATGTTGGCAATGGTAGCTGTATTGGTCATTGCATGTCCCTGCTCGTTAGGATTAGCAACACCAACTGCAATTATGGTTGGTACGGGCAAAGGCGCTGAAAACGGTATCTTAATTAAAGGTGGCGAAAGCTTAGAACGAGCACATAAATTAAATGCTGTAATCTTCGATAAAACAGGCACACTCACCAAAGGAGAACCAGCACTCACAGATATTGTCCCAATAGATGGATATGATAAAGTCAAACTTTTACAATATGCAGCTAGTATCGAGAAAGGATCGGAACATCCGCTAGGTGAAGCCATTGTTAAGGGTGCTGAAAAGGAAAATATCCAATTCATAGCTTCAAAAGACTTCGAAGCTATTCCAGGTCACGGAGTTAAAGCAAAAGTGAATGATGATACCGTATTATTGGGTAATGAAAAACTTATGTTAGATAATGCCATAAACATAGATTTAATCAAAGATGAAGTTGAGAGATTACAAAGTGAAGGTAAGACCGCAATGATAACTGCAATAAATGGAACTATAGCAGGAATTTTAGCTGTTGCTGATACTCTGAAGGAATATTCTAAAGAAGCGGTTGAAAAACTTAAAAAAATGGATATAGAAGTCACTATGTTGACAGGAGATAATGAACGAACTGCTAATGCTATTGCAAAACAGTTAGGTATCTCAAGAGTGTTTGCAGAAGTACTACCAGAAGATAAAGCTAATATGGTCAAAACACTACAAAACGAAGGAAAAATTGTCAGTATGGTTGGCGACGGCATTAATGACGCACCAGCTTTAGTTCAAGCAGACATTGGAATAGCCATCGGATCTGGAACAGATGTTGCGATTGAATCATCAGATATCACATTAATTGGAGATGACTTACGATATGTTGTAGCCGCAATAGCCGTAAGCAAGAAGACTATGTCGACAATTAGAAGGAATCTTTTCTGGGCGTTCTTTTATAATATAGTGGGGATTCCTATCGCAGCATTGGGCTTACTTTCGCCTATGATCGCTGCAGCTGCAATGGCGGCTTCTAGCGTGTCGGTAGTATCAAGTTCACTATGGCTAAAAAGATTTCAGCCGATGCGTGTGATCTAATCCCCATTCTTTTTGTTTTTGTTTTAAACAAAATTTTTTATACTAGATGAATAAATAAAATTGAATACTTCAAGGAGGTCATTTGATTGGCTAAGGATCTAATCTGTGGTATGGATGTTGACGAAAAAACAGCCGAAGGTAAAGGATTAGTCACGGAATATAAAGGTCAAAAATATTATTTCTGCGCGCCTGGCTGCAAATTTCGTTTCGAAAAAGATCCTGAAAAGTATATTTCAGATCAATAATGTCATACGTACTATCTTAATAAGTGCCGGGGTGACGGAGAGGTGACGTGACGGTCTGCAAAACCGTTTTATGGGGGTTCGAATCCCTCCCCCGGCACCATTCTTATATCAAACCTATTTTTTCCATTGCATTGCAGGGTTTTAAACAACTTAAAGTTTTTAGATTAAAGATATCATCATTATTAATTATTAAAAAGGAAAGGATGTCATGTCAACTTTTTTGAAAAAAACGAGAGCAGTACTAGAGTCAAAGTTCAAAGGAATCCATATTCCTGATACTCGTGAAGTCCTCATAGGAAGAATCTATCAGGCGGTATTACTTGAAGGAGCTATGGGTGTTGGATATGCACCGAGAAATGCAACAACTACATGTACTGTCTTCAAGAAACCAGGAGAATTATATCAAACATCTTCAACGGAATTAGCTGACATGGTCCTTTCTGACGAACCTCTCGAAAAGGCAGTCGGTCTAGCTACCGTTAATGCTCTAAGCCAGTTAATAATTGCATCCAGACCTGAAGAGTACAACAGGTATACAGACCTAGATACACTCAAATATATTCCATTGAGTAAAGACTTAAGAGTTGGAATGGTCGGTAGGATAGGTCCTTTCATTAATTTTTTAGCAAAGAACTCTGCAGGTGTTACTATCATAGATGATAATCCTGCTTTTTCAGAAGGTCTTCTTGGAAAAGGTGTGAAACTTTCTCGAAAAATCGAGGATATTGAGGACTCTGATATCTTAATCATTACAGGGTCAACAACAATAGAACATTCACTCGAAGAACCTCTAAAGGTAGCGTCCAACGCTGTGTTCCGAATGGTTGTAGGTCCTACAGCATCATTTATCCCTGATCACGCTTTCGAACTAGGGATAGATGCAGTAAGCGGTATGACTTTTATAGATATAGAAAAAGCATTTAGAACTATTATGGAAGGTGGCGGAACAAGAAATTTCTCTAAATATGCAGAGAAATACACAATAACCGTTAAAGAACTCTAAAACTGTCATTCTTAATGTAATCTACGTGTTAGAAGGTATGTGCTTGGTTAGTGATATCTTAAAAGAATGCTATAAGATTTTAACAGAATATCATGGCGAGGATCCTCCAAAATTGAAAACCATTTCCCGAGGATTTAGTTTTATTGGGATCCAACTAACAGATATGACTTCAGGTATTGCTTCTGCCGAACGAGACTGGCCTCACGAATTTCCAGTTTTTTTGAAAAAAAATGACAAAGACCTCCCCTCTGTGTATGCATTAGCAAAACTGGCATATGAAGGAAAAGGAATGGAGGTATGTTATGGACTCGCTGTAATGAGTGCTCTAACAACAAGTATGTTAAAAAACTCCGATAAATATGAAATAATTGAAGATGCTGAAATAATCGATATATGGAAAGATAAGTTTCTCCCTGAAGAGGATATTGTAGCTATAGTAGGAGCTATGCCTCTCTTTTCACGTCTTAAACCCTATTGCTTTCGTATTTTATTATTGGACATGCATGCCGATCGTTATCCAGTTCCTGAAGATGTAGAGTTAGTAGATTCTGTTGAGGGTCTTACCGAAGCTGACGTATTAATCGCGACTGGGAGTTCATTGATCTACCATAGTACAGAAGAACTTATAGAAAAAACTCCAAAAGCGAGGCTTAAGGCAGTGATCGGTCCATCTGTGACACTTCCTCCCGAGCCGTTCTGGAAAAGAGGAGTCCAATTTGTCGGTGGAGCGATGATCGAGGATGAAAGATTTATTCAAGCCTTGGTCGCTGAAAATATGATGGATAACTGGGAGACTTTTTTGAAGAGACGAAAAAAACTAAAGGTAGGTTTTGGCAAAGATACTGGATTTAGAAAAATCGGTTTTCTGAAATCCTAAATTGTTATGTTAAGAACTAATGTTTTTTAATATCAAAAGCTGTTTTATAATTCGCTCGATTGGTGATAACAAATGACTATTAATGTTTATAACACACTAGGTCGTAAGGTAGAAGAATTTCAACCTATTTCTGAGGAAGAAGTCAAAATATACGTGTGCGGTCCAACCGTGTATGACTATCCGCATTTGGGTCATGGCAGGACATATTTAGCTTTTGACATGATTATCCGTTATCTTAAATATAAAGGGTTTAATGTTAAGACTATTATCAATATCACAAATATTGACGATAAAATAATTAAACGCGCCAAGAAGAATAACGAAGATCCTCAGGAACTAGCTGATCGATTTGAACAGATTTATTATGAGGACATGGACGCATTAGGAATTGAAAAAGCAGATTTCTATCCGAGAGTATCGGATACTATCCCTGAGATTATTGAATTTATATCAACCCTTATCAAGAAAGGAAATGCCTATAAATCCAATGGTGACGTTTATTTCGATGTTTCGACTGTTGAAGAGTTTGGTCAACTCTCAGGACAGAAATTAGAAGAAATGAGATCTGGAGCAAGAGTAGCAATAAGAGAAGGAAAGCGAAATCCCTATGATTTTGCACTTTGGAAAAACTCAGAGGAAGGAGATCCTTATTGGGACTCTCCGTGGGGTCGGGGGCGCCCTGGATGGCATATTGAATGTTCAGCAATGAGTATGAAATATCTAGGGTCACAACTCGATGTTCACAGTGGCGCTAGAGATTTAATATTTCCGCACCACGAAAACGAGATAATGCAATCTGAAGCTTATACTGGCAAGAAACCCTTTGTTAAATACTGGATACACACGGGCTTCTTGACAATTGATGGCGAAAAAATGTCGAAATCGCTTGGAAATTTCATAACAATTCGCCAATTACTCGAAAAGTTTGACCCCGACGCATTTCGTTTATTTGTTGCATCAACTCATTATCGGAATCCAATTGATTATAGTGAGGAATCTATGAATCAAGCGGAACAAAATCTAGAGCGTATTTATAATGCAAAACGCTTGTTAAAAAATGCAATTGCCTCAAATCAGTTGAATGGAGCAAAAAATGAATTCTTAGATGAAATATCAAAAATTAGACAAGAATTCTTCAATTCAATGGATTATGACTTCAATACTGCTCAAGCGCTTGCACAATATTTTGAACTGATAAAATTAGCGAATCTAGCGATTACTCAAAATGAAGACAAACAGATACTGCAGACATTTTTGGATACGATTGATGAACTTGGACGAATATTTGGTCTATTTCAGAAAGAACGTAAGGAAAAAGAGATTCCCGAACAAGTTAAAAACTTGGTTGCGTCACGGGAAGAGGCAAGAAAACAAAAAGACTGGAAAAAATCAGACGAACTTCGAGATAAAATCAAAGAAATGGGCTATAGACTTAGAGATTATCCTGATAGAACAGATGTCTTTCCCTTAGAGTAAATGTAGCCTTTTTCTAGGTTGCCTTGAAAGCACTTCCAAAAAGACGCATTTTTCCTTT
>JAEORY010000244.1 GCA_016840645.1 Candidatus Borrarchaeota archaeon
AATTTCCTAGCACGTTGCTGCCTATGGCGAAGTTTTCGCTACCGCCTACGCAGCAGGTTTGATTTTCAACCGCATGAACAAAGACGAGGTAAGTTGCTAAGAGTTCTACGGTGTCGATAAATACCTCTCGCTTATCATAGTTCGTGGGATCTAGTACTATAACATTCGGTTGTCCTTTTCTTCCAAATTCGAAAGGTATGCCTCGAAATTTCTGTTGTCCGAACGATGCCGGTTCATCATCGAGTCGGTGTCCATCAGGAAAACAGCCACGATCAGTATTGAACGCAGACCCTAAATCAATTGGTTGAAAGTGGTTTGACGGGGGAACACGCATCGGAGTCACCTCGAGAGTAGACTATCAGAATTTCGATCTTTTCGGATAATAACGCTGAATCGGTTGTATATTGAGACCTGCTCGCTTACATCAATTAATTTTTTGGGATACTTCGGTAGGTTTTTCATAGACTTGACGTGGTAAGCTCATTGGGTATTAACTGCTTTTTTTCTAGTAAAATCGCTCCGAGAAACGCTTGCATAAATTTGTAAATTCCAGTAGTAAAGATTGAGGTGTAACAGCGTTGAGTCATTCGAACTCTGTCTGCGACTGTCGATTTACTTATGAGTTTATTATTCACAAACAATCTTATCACTCATCGTTTGAAATAACTCTCTGGAGAAATAAAGGTAATGTAAGTGATGCAATTCCTTTTCACGAAATAAATGTAGAACGTTGTTGTTACTATCCATATAACAAGGGTACCAAAGATCCCACTTTACAAAATATGTTGTAGACGACTTGTTGCTTGCCTCGCTCTTCATTGAACTCAACGGACCAAAGATATCCTGACAAAATAGTACATAGGTCACACTGCGAAATTTCTCTAAACGGAGAATTCATTTTTATCATCTATAATTGATTCTAATTGATAATCATATATAGTTTGTAAAGTTGGAATGCCACGTTCGTCCCAGCCCATCATTAGATAGAAATTGTGGATAGAGAGTTGAAACTTAGATAGATCTAACATATCACCTTTTCTTCTCCCCTCTTGCAATGGTTCAACGAAGAAACGCTGTGGCAGTAAATCGTCTTGAGACGTAAAACCGGTTACGTGATTAAACCACCGCATAATGTGCGTGCGTCGTTCGCCGGTGCGCATAATTTCGTAGGAGCTAGTCTCCCAACCGGTGACAGCGTGCAATATTCCAGCCATTTTCTCCAATGAAAGAAGCCTTGTAGGTGCGACTGCGAAAATACAGAATAGGTAAGCGTCTGCAGCAGACCAAAGGTTGAATAGAGCCTTGAAATTCCGCACCTTGTCAATCCCAATATAATCCATAGGTATACGATCCAATATCCCTATCGTTCTTGACAAATCTAGGGTATGTGCCCAACCAACAGTAGTATCAAAGTCCCAGTCATGTTCGCAGATTTCATATCGGGGTCCAACAGGTGCAATCGCATATCCCAGTGCCAAATTTGACTGACTCCGCGGTTCGAATGGTACCATCTCCATTCCCTTAACCTGCATCGCATACTGCTCGGCACCACTCCCAATCACTTCTGCTGCCCGTTTCGTGCCCTCCGCTAGGACATCTCCGAGTCCCCTACGGAATGTTATATCGTCAATCATTTTTAATGCAGCTGCAGCGTCTCCAAAGTTTAACTCGCGATCGGCGTTCATTCCCTTCTTTAATATTCCCTTGTCGAACAACTCCATTGCAAACGAAATAGTGAATCCTAATGAGGTTGGATCTAGACCATATTGATTGCACAAATTGTTAGCAGTCAGTGTGACGTCTAAATCACCTATACCAATATTAGGACCCATTGTCCCAGTTACTTCCTGATGAATACCGCTTGACCGATTATCAAGCTCAGGCAAACCGTTCGGAAGTACTGACTTAATACAATTATTTGGACACCCTGGGCATATTAAATCTTCAATTCTGTGTTCTAAAAACCTTTCAGTTTTGAAGGAATCTACTTGTTTAAAAGCGCATTTACTATAGTTGTTCACACAAAGAGCTGCATCTAAACCGTGAAGGTAAATCCAGTCGCTAAAACCCGGTTGGTCGTATTGCCACTTGGTAAGATCATTCTTCTCCATTTCGGTTCTATACCAGTCAGTTATCTCATTGAGATACTTTTCATCGTATACAGGCGGTGCGTCAATCGGGTCAACCAGAATAGCTTTAACATTTTTAGCTCCCATGATAGCTCCAAAACCCATGCGTTGAACCTGGAATGTGCGATCTGAAACAATTGATGCGAAGCGTACTTTGTTCTCCCCAGCAGGACCTATAACAGCGCTGTGAATTTGGGCTCCAAAGGTTCTTTCCAACTCATCAACCACATCTCCGGTGTTTCTTCCCCAGAGATCACTGCTGTCTTGAAAGCGCGCTTCGCCGTTGCGAACTATAACTGTCACAGGGCGTTTTGATTTACCAACCAACGCAATCACATCCGCTCCGCATTGTTTCAGGCTTGTTCCAAACGGTCCTTCCGTGCGTGCTTCGCCGATCCCTCCGGTAAGAGGAGACTTTGCGACAACGGCGAACCGAGCAAGTCCAGGCGCCATGTGTCCAGCCACAACACTAGAAGCAAAAATAAGCGGTACCTGCGGATCGAATGGATCAAGATCCTTACAGTTGGTTTCAAAAAGTAGTTTGGCCCCAAGTAGTCCGCCGCCAACAAAGCACCGCCAGAAAATATCATTCCTTTCTTCTATATGTGATGATTGGGTTGATAGATCAACCCAGAGAATTTTCCCGGAGTAGCCATAATGCCTGTTCATATCATATCCCTTTCATTGTGTACCGTTATATACGATTGCAACTCGTTGGGCATACGTTTTTTTACTGATCGTCTTCACTACTAGTAGTATCACGGTAAAATTTATCAAGAAAGTTCTTGTTCCATGTTATCTAACACATTTCGATGTATTTTTTTATAGTCGCCGATTGAACTATCATCTTTGATCCCAATATTTGTGTTGATGATTCGTAAGATCACTTACAGATAGTCTCAGAATAATTTCCTGTAAGACCTCCATCTTTCGCACTTGTTTTTACCCAACACACAAATACAACTCATTCATCAACTCATTTAATGGCGCCGAAATTAGAGGGTTTATCTCCAAATCTTTACGATATAGAGTTTGTAGTATTGTGGCTGTCAAGATTCACATAGAAACCTGAAGAGCGTGATCTTGACAGCCATTTCCTTCTAATACTATGAAATGCTTGTGGGGTTGAGGGCGTCCATCCTCCCTCAAGGTCCATTCCAATATAGAACGCTGACCGCAGTCTGTTACTCCACCTTTCTAAGACCACTTTTCTTTAGAAACAAGTTATTTAACTACGTTTTGTACATTTTGGGCAGCGACTTCTGGGCTAATTAGATTTCCAGCAACTGCTTGGATATTTGTTTGATGTGTTTCTTTCAGTTCTTCGTCAATTAGCCATGAAAGCCATGTAACAGTGACGTCGACTAGTGGTAGAAACTCTTTTGTAACGAGATCCATCTGAGGTATTACATCTTTACGAGATGCAAGTGGAGAATCATCTAATTCCGTCAATTTCTTAGTGACTTCCTTGCTGGTCATATATTTAACTAGGTCAATTGCCGGCTGCAATTTTATATCTGAGATTTTGCTATAGATTCCAATCCCCAGAGCAAATCCTCCGCTTGCTCCCAAGCGTTTCTCTGGAGTAAGAAAAGGCCAATGTGTGACACCAAGGCGGAAATTTCCTGCGATTGCCTTTTTCAGCATAGGGGCTGCCCATGTTCCACTGTGAAACATAGCTGCTTTACCGGTAACGAAAAGGTTAGTTGCAGTATTTTCATCTATAGCACTAATATTATCTACCCACACTCCGTCATCATTGAATCGCTTAATCCAACGATATGCCTCCAATGCCTCAGGGTCAGTATATTTGCGCTTGCCATCCAAAATATCGAGCACGTATTTTGCTGGTTCATCAGTAAGTTGAATTAGCATCTCATCCCAGATAGGTTTCCATCTGGCTGCTGGTGATCCAACTGTTAAAAGTGGTCCTATGCCGTTTTGCCTCAACGTCTTACTTACCATCACCATATCTTCGTAGGTATCTGGTAATTCTATTCCATATTTGTTGAAGATATCCTTGTTATAGTAAATAGCCATTAGATCTAGACCGTCCATTGCTAGTCCATAGAGACGGTCATCCTTGACATAGATGTAAGCGGGATGTTCAAGCCTGAAAGCACTTGTATCACCTACAATGTCTGTTAAGTCTAGTAAAGCATTTAACGCTATCAAACTCAATACAATAGATCCATCGAGAAAGAGAACATCTAACTCAGATTCAGCTGCCGCAGCCGCACTTAACCGTCCGTAATATTCTTCCCAAGGTACTGAACTAAATTCATAACTCTGATCTGGATGATTAATCATGTATGGATCAAGAACCTGTTTGTACCAATCTTCGGCGTAGGGAACTGCATTTAGAAAATTCCAGTGAATTTTCTCTGCAGATTCTTTTACTTGTTGTCCGCCACCCATTGCATTAGGCCCCACGAAAAGCACCAAAACTGTAGATATAGCTATTATTGCGAATGACTGGTGAATTTTTTTTATAATGGTGTAATTCATAATATTACTCCTCTTTGCTTTTCAATCTTATTTTTATGCTTACATATTTATACGCTTAACCTCCCGTCAATAATTCTGTGTATTCTAATTTACGGGGGACCTCTCGCTAAGATAATGCATTTACAAATAGATACTAAGCTCTCTGCAATAAAATCGAATAGCATGGTTAATTGTTTATAGTACGTGCCGCAAGCATAAAGTATATTATATATGTCGCCAGACTGGCTGTAATTCCACTCGGGTCATAGGTCATACTGAGCTCTACAATATCGAAAGCACTAGGTTTGGCTTTGCCAATTATTTTGGCTGCGTGAAGTATTTCACGGGAGGTGAATCCACCAGGTTCCGGTGCTCCGGTGCCAGGAGCATAGGCTGGATCTATCGCATCAATATCATAGCTCACGTAAAAAGAATTTGTTCCATTCTGCACAACCTCTAATGCTTTTTTTGTAGCAACATCAACGCCCATCTTTACGACCTGAGACATACTTATTACCGTTACACCCATTTTCTCACAATATTCCCAGCGTGAGCGTGGGCATGTTGCTCCGCGAGGTCCTACGATTGCTACATTCTTCGCCTCGAGATTTGAGATATTTCTGATCACGCTAGCTTCGAAAGATGCGCCTGAATCTTCCTCTCCACCGACGCTTTCCGCTGTATCGAGATGAGCATCAAGTACCATCAGTCCGATGGGTCCATCGGTGACTTCACTAAGGAACTTAATTCCGCCAGTTGAAACGGAATGGTCCCCCCCTATCATTATTGGTAGGGCTTCGGCACTATAAATATTTTTCATATAGTCGGCGATCATGCGATGTGTTTTTTGCAAATTGACTGGATTTACGGGTACATCACCACAGTCAGCTATGTTGTATGTTTTTGACAAGTCGATATCTAGTTCGTATAGATAATTTGAAAACTGCCACATAGCAGTTCTTATCGCGTGAGGTGCATAGCTACTTCCCGGCCTACCAGTGCAACCTCCTTCGAAAGGGACTCCAACAATGCCAACATTTATTTTGTTTTTCTTTAGTTCTTCAGGATTAGCAGGAACATATGGAGCTCTAAAAAACGTTGGAACCCCAGCTATACCAATAGTATCATCATATAAACTATCTCTCATTGATTGCTTTTCTGTCATTTGAAGACCTCCTCTATATAAAATCTTAACAACAAGATTAGTAATCAGTTACGCATTACTCATTTAAACCTCATTCATCCTACAAGTGCACCAGCAGTTAATCCGCTTATAAAACGACGTTGGAAGATTAGAAATACCACGACTACTGGTAGCATAGAGACGCTTAACACGCTGAAAAATAAAGAGTAGTCAGTAATAAACCTGCTTGTGAAAGAAAATATTCCTAACGGTAGAGTCCTTAGATTTGATTTCTGTATAAAAATTAAGGCAAGAAAAAATTCATTCCAAGATTTTAGAAATTGAAAAATTACTACTGCTGATATAGCCGGCCCTGATATTGGTATCACGATTATCCTTAAGATTCGCATACTACTACAACCATCAATACGTGATGCGTCGATGAGTTCATCAGGGATAGAATGAAAGTAGGTTGTCAGAATGAAAATCGCGAGTGGCAAACCACCAGCAACATACGGTAGAATTAGCGAAAGATAAGTATTTAT
>JAEORY010000245.1 GCA_016840645.1 Candidatus Borrarchaeota archaeon
ACTTTTTTCGTTAGCTTACACTGGTATTGATGGCGGCTTGGTAGTAGTTACTGCAGATGATCCCTCATGCTGGAGTTCTCAAAATGAACAGGATAACAGACATTATGCTGTTCATGCTGGATTACCCATGCTAGAACCGTCTTCATCTCAAGATGCTCTTGAAATGGCAAGAATTGCGTTTGAAATTTCTGAAAAAACAAAAGAACCAGTCCTATTAAGAACAACAACTCGTATTGCTCACACTTACGGCAATGTTGTTTTTGGTCCTATTCAAGACCGGAAAATCCCTAATTTTGAACGTCGAATTTCGAGAGTAATGGTTCCTTCTAATGCACGCCCTGCCCATCTAAGATTACTGGAGAATTTAGAACTCGCACAAGAACTCTCTGAGAACTCTGAATTCAATAAAACTTTAATGAAAGACTCAAAATTGGGCATTATTACTTCCGGGATTTCTTATGCATATACTCTTGATGCATTAAAATGGCTTGGTATTAATGCATCTATCCTTAAACTTGGAATGTCCTATCCTATCCCAAAAAAGATGATTGCGGAATTTATCGAAAATGTAGACAAGGTTCTTGTAGTGGAAGAATTAGATCCTTGGTTGGAAACTCAGGTTCGTGCAATTGCTCAAGTTAACTCCTTGAATACGCCAATCTTTGGAAAAGAACAGGAATTATTACCTCAAGCATTTGAACTATCCACTAAACAAATCGCTTTAGCACTCGCCAAAATCTCAGGAAAAACGCTTCCTATAGACTATACTGCAGCAAATGAGAAATTTGAGATTGCTAAAGAGTTGCTTGTATCCCGTCCACCGCAGTTGTGTGCTGGATGTCCTCATCGAGCGTCTTTTTATGCTATAAAGCAAGCAACCAAAGGTCAGGAGATTATTGTTGGCAACGATATTGGCTGTTATGCTCTAGGCATAGCCCCACCTTTCCATCTCGGGGATTGGCTGGTATGTATGGGTGCGAGCATAGGGATAGCTTGTGGAACCGCGCAGGTCATTAATGATCCAGTAATTGCAGTTATCGGAGATTCAACATTCTTTCATGCAGGGTTACCTGCGTTGATTAATGCAGTTCAAAATAAAGTAAAATTAACTTTGGTAATTTTAGATAACCTAACGACAGCAATGACAGGTCATCAGCCAAGTCCGGGAAGTAAACTTGGAGATATGCGTGAAACTGCAATTAAAATAGATGAACTTGTAAGAGGTTGCGGTGTAAAAAATATCTATAAAACAGATCCCTACAAACTTGAAGAAACGATCCAAATCTTCGAAGATGCAATAAAACAAGATGGTCCAACTGTAGTTATTGCACGACATGTTTGCGCATTATTCTTGGATAGAATGAAGAGGAAAAAGGGCATTAAAATTACCCCCTCAAGAGTTGATCCTGAGAAATGTGAAGGTTGTAGAACATGCATTGATGAGTTTAGTTGTGTAGCATTTGTGTGGGATACTGCCACAAATCAGATGAGAATTGAAGAAGTTCTTTGTGATGGATGTGGTGTATGTATCAGTGTTTGTCCATGTGGTGCAATCTACAAGGAGGAGGCAAAATAATGACTGAAGAATTTAATGTTCTTATCGCTGGCGTAGGCGGAACAGGAGTTTTGACAATTGCACATATTTTAGGGAGTTCTGCATTATCTGCCGGATTGCGAGTAGTTCAAAGTGAACTACATGGTATGTCACAACGAGGAGGGAGCGTTTCAACGCATTTACGAATGGGTACACACGTTTATAGTCCTACATTTCCTGAAGGTACAGGTGATCTTCTTATTGGAATGGAGCCTATAGAAGCCCTAAGAAATATTAAAAGTGTCCGCAGCACTGGTGCGGTGATCTTTAACAATTATAAAATCCTTCCTCTTTCCTTGTCTATTTTGAAAAAAGACTATCCATCCCTAGAATTGGTAGTTCAACAAATGAAACACTTCTGTCAAAATGTCTACTCTGTTGATGCGATTACACTTGCAAAAGAACTTGGTGCATCTATAGTGGCAAATATTGTGCTATTAGGGGCTGCTATGGCTAAAGGATCAATTCCGATCAAATCGGAGACAGTTATCGAAGAGATCAAGAATACAGTACCAGAACGTTTTATAGATCTCAATGTGCAAGCATTTCAGGCAGGTATTAAAGCGGTAAATAAACTCTAGAATATCGTCTGGAGAGGATGATTTTCAATGGAGAACTCTATGACTTCCATTCAGAAAATGTTAACAAAACTTCCAATCAAACTCTCCATCTATGATTTACTAGCACTCGTCATAACTTTATTTTCATTTGCATTACGCATTTTCTTTTTGCAATTCACTTTCGCTATTAATCCAGACGGTACTTACTATTGCTGGTCTGCACGACATTTACTAGAGGGAAAGGGCTATACCATCGGTTCTGGAGACATTCCTGCAATAAGAGCACCCATTTATCCCCTTTTTGTAGCCCTCTTTTTCCTAGTTTTTGGTGTTAATCATATTTCTGCAAAACTTGTGTCGATAGTTTTTGGAAGTCTTTCAGTATTTATGTTGTATGCGCTTGTGAAACTGAATTTTAAGAATGAAAGAACCGGATTATTTTCAGCGTTAATTTTTGCTATAAATCCTTTTTTCCTCGCTGGTACAGATTTTTATTTGGGAGGTGTTTACAGAGAGGGTTTTTCTACCTTTATTTTCCTTCTTGCTATTCTTTTTACAATAAAGGCAAAAAACGAGAGAAAATACACAAATTTTCTTGTAATGGGCTTATTATCCGGAATATTCTATCTAGTAAGACCTGAAGGACTGTATCTATTAATATTCCAAGTTTTTTATTTTGGTCTTCTGTTTGTAGATCAAAGACAACTGGGTTTGATTAAGAAGATTGGTATCACCATTTCTGTGACTATTTTTGCTATCCTGCCATGGCTTATTCGTGATTATCTCACCTTTGGTGTGTTTAATCGAGAGAGTTATTATCACGGGGCATTTTTCTTCCTTAGGGAATTCGGCACACAGATTCCTACAATGATGCTTAGTCCCCTTGACTATTTATTCTCTTATCATTCATTAACACAGATTGTTATTGGCTTATTTGTCGGGTTTTATAGGCTTTGGTTACAACTCTCTGCTGGTTTAACACCACTTGGCTTTTTTTTGTTTGCTTTTGGATTTATACTCACGATCAAGAGGAGATATCTGTTTTTTCATCTTCTTTTAATTTTCTATCTGCTTTCTTACAGCTGGCCGTCTTACGTCTGGCCTTCTATCGTACCAAGATATCTTACTATGCTCATCCCTATTTGTTTGCTCTTTGCAGGACGGGGTCTCTCAGAACTTGAACAACTATTAACAAGAGTATATCAGAAAACTATAGTAGTATTTCAAATCAGGCTGACAAGCAAACAATTTCAACAAATTATTATTTTGGGTGTTTTATTGATAATTACAGTCAATTCCCTTTTATTGGCTAAAGATATTATCATTGATGAACAGTATAAAGCCCAAATTGAAGCCTTTGAAAGAACTGGAGAATGGTTACAACAAAACACAGCATCAAATTCATTAATCTACACAAATTTCCCTACTTTAATTGAACGATATTCAGAACGAACTGCACTTGATCTTAAAAAAACAACTATTCAAGAAATTCTTAAGATGTCTAATGCAAACCCGGTTTATATTGTGGTTGATTCGTCCTGTGTACAGTCTGACGAACTCATCGAAATGTATCTCTATGCAACACAGCATTCTGTTGTGTGGTATGATTTGACTATTCCTGATAATGTAGACAATGTATTTACTCTAGGAAGCGGTAGTTGGCATCCCTACGATATCGCTGTATATAAAAAAGTTGTTTTTTACTAGATTTATTTTCTCAATGAAATCAAACCTAGAATAATTCCAATAATTCCTAAGCTCAGCCAAGCTGGGTAAATAAGCAGCAGGCCAAATCCAATAAGGATATTCTCC
This sequence comes from Candidatus Borrarchaeota archaeon, assembly GCA_016840645.1. Next base: position 3,967 of record JAEORY010000245.1, read on the forward strand.
TGTATAGTGACTGCTGCAATTGACTGAATGAAATTGAATGTCCAATGGAAGAAGAGACTACCTTTTATTCCAAATTTTAAATAACTAAATGCGAGAAACAATCCGCCTATGGTCGCAATAGGCAAAAATCCGATGTCCCACATCCCTATAACGTGGAGAATGCCGAAATAAGCAGCAGAGGCTATTATTAAGAAGTATTCAAAACGATAAAACCCGTAGTGTCTACCTGATCGTTCTCTCGCACGAGCGGGGTTAACTAAGGCTGCTAGAAATACCTTTAGATAAGAATCTGGAACACTATGTTTCCTGATGAAATAGCAGTAACCTATTCCTAACCAGGGACCTATCAAGATCAGTCTAAACCAGAACTCTTCAAGTACTGCAGCTAACACCCCCTCAATGATAAAGACTAAATTAGTCGTTGTTGGCCCGCCTAAAGGAAGTCCCAAAAATGTTACAATAAGTACCGCAACAAAAATAAGAATATAGTTTATGCTGAGAAATAAAATTAGTGCAAGTAAACCGTTTTCTTCAAAAGGCTCTAAAGTTGTTTGTTTTATTAGTGCTTTTAACTTTGAAAAGAAATTAATGGTTGGCCTAAAGAAGAGAAGAATAAAAGAGATCAAGTAAATAATACAGCATAAGATAAAAAGAATACCAATTGAAATTGAACTCGCTTGAAACAGCCAGCCGATATCAAATACCAAAAACCCAACATAATAGAATACATAGAACAAGAAACCAGTGGGAACGACATTTACAATTGTTTGACCTTCTGACGTAAAGAAAAGAAGCCCAAAACTATAGACAAATCCCAATATAATTACTAAGAAAACAAAAAATATAAGACTGCTGATGATAAACCATGAAAACTTTCTTAGTATTCCGGGCACTGTTACCTCGTCCATTATCGTTTTGCACAAAAAGACGGTACTTTACTTTACAGATCCCCCTCAAGGAAGCCCCTGCCCTTTAGGGTGGGGAGGAATTGAGGGTGTTTTTTCACTTGTACTAGGGTCTCTCCTCTTTTAAATATATGTTCTGGGATAGAGGTAAGTGGTCTCAAGGCACACCTCTCGTAGAAGTGGAAACGGTTAATGACCTCAAGGAGGATGAGGAGTAACTAGTGTAGCCCAACTCTAGATGAGGATTACTGGGCTGGGGTCAGGTAAACGCCCCCATGATTTAGCGTATGATGAAGTTGAAACTTTATCCCGTATAGGTAGAGGACTGAGACCAAGTATAGCTAAAAGCCTCACTGCTTTAGCGTGAGGTAGTTTACAATAAACAAAAATATATTCTATAAAATCTATTGTGACACTAGTGTTTCTACTTCCTCTTCCTCTTCTTCTTCTTCTTCCTCAATATCTCCTTCATCCTCGTCTTCGTCTTCGCTGAACGACCAGGTCTCTAGATTAATTGCTAATTCTATATCTTGCGACCGTGGACATTGAATACGCATTGTAACATGATTTCTGTCCTTTTCGATTACTTCAGGATGTAAGCAATCTTCTTCTAATTTTTCGCAAAGAAATCTGATAAAACTCTCTGTAATCAAGTTTAGTGCGCCTTCAATTAAATTTTGCCCCATTTCGCCAACATAATATCGTATACGGCGCCCTTCTCTCATCACATCAATAAGTCCGGCCTTCCTTAATTTTGAAGCGTGCCAGCGAACTGTATCGTGATGGATACCAAGACTTTCAGCGATCTCTAGTTGATGGCAACCTTCGTTGTTAGTAATATACTCAAAAATTTTTCGTGCAGTTCCACTTTTCAAGGCAACATATGCAGTTTCAGCTTGTGCAGTTCTTAGGACTTTAGGATAATAAATACGTTTTCCTCCAAACTTCATAGTCTGGATTAAACCAGCCCTCCCCAACATCTTCAAGTGCCACGAGAGTGTCCCATGGGGCGCAGATAATTCGCTTGCTAACTCAAAAAAATATGCTCCAGGGGATTCGCAAATTAGCTTGTAAATGTTCCTTCTTAACGGATGCATAAGGAGACTCATTCGTTTTTCTTTAGCTGGGGCCACATCTTTCCCTCTTATGAGACACCTCTCACCCCGCTTTTAACTCAACAATATTAACGTTGTTGACGCCTTCTAGCTGGCTGATGTCCGTCTGTAATTGCCCCATATCAACGGAAATCTCTGCCTTGTCGATATAGCCTTCGTAGACGCACTTGTCTCTCGTAAAACACAGTCCCGTTGAATAAAGTGTCTTTATTTTGTTCCTTGCAAACACAGATCCCATATCCTTCAAGAAATCTGGGGTAAGTTCGCCAATTTCTATGGCTATCTTTACAACT
>JAEORY010000246.1 GCA_016840645.1 Candidatus Borrarchaeota archaeon
GGTGCTTATGAGTAGTATAGAATTGATGTAGGAGAAGGAAAGTAGCTTCTTTGACTTTTAAATCAATCTTTCACTTTTTGGTTTTATTTGTATTTGGTTTTTGACCTCCCTACAATGCTCCTGTAAAGGTTTCAGATTTAACCAAAATCCTAACCTTTGTATGCATGATAGCCACTGCCATAACTTGGCTTTTAGCATTGCAGTGGGAGTTTTCAAACAAAGTTATAGGCTTTGTTTTTTTCGTTAGTATTGTTCCTGCTTTTATCCCTTTTCTTTATGATATTAAGCCAAACTAGAGATTTGATAATAATCCATGTCATTTCAAAAAGTATCATTCCTGATAAGTACGAAATTCCTAAAAAACCCAGACTATCTAGGCTATCTATAAAATCTTCAAAGAAGTTGAGAGTGATTACCGAAAGAATCCCATCAACTATTGCCCCACCAACTAAAAGCAAATAAAACCCAAAAATCTCTTGCTTGTGGATTAGAATAATTTGTGGTATAGTATTATAAGGTTATAAGTACAGGTTATCACAAGCTGGGTTAAACATCACAAGTTTCCTCAATATTGGATGACCAAAACTCTAACCAAATGAAGAAGAGAGGAGGTCATCCAATGGCTTTCAAAGACAAGACGCTTGAATGTTCCGACTGTGGGAATGAATTCACCTTCAGTGCTGAGGAACAGGAGTTATTCCAATCCAGAGGCTATACTAACGAGCCCAAACGTTGCCTCGAATGCCGTCAGGCAAGAAAAACACAGCGGTACGGAAACAATGGCAACAGCTATGGTAATAGCGGATACGGCTATAGTTCCCCTCGCCAGATGTTTCCTGCAGTATGCGCCGATTGTGGCAAGGAAACCGAAGTACCATTCCAGCCACACGAAGACAGACCTGTATATTGCAGTGATTGCTTCCGTAAAGTAAGAGCAAGCAGATAACCCTGGATTAGTCTGCGAAACAATCATGGGCTGGGGACATCCTCAGCCCATGTCTATCTTTAGGTGGTAAGGATTCACTGAACAGGAGGTGTCTATGCCAGTGAAAAACAAGACAAAAACAATAGAATTCGGTGAACAAGATGAGGGCTTCATCAAGCAACTTGCTAAAGACATCGGCTGCTATTACTGTAAGGTTAATGAACGTACTTATAAACTGAATAGATTTGATTCTGATATTCACAGTGAAATGGGTGTTTTCGCCTGGGTTCATAAAGAGGACGACAATTGTTTCTGGATATCAACGAGAAAGATTTGGGTAGAAGAAGTCAAGGCCAAGGCATTAGCCGGTGGAAAGGCATCAGAAATAATTTGTTTTCCTAGAGATACCCAACATGCAGAAGACAGCGTAAGTTTTGACACAAAAGATGACTACCAAAAGACTATAAGAGCATTAAGTCTAATTAATAAAGCTCATTAGCCTGAGATACTGAGCCCAATTTTCGAATCCACCCGCTGCCAATTATGTTTAGCCTCGATTCGCCCCTTCTCTCCCCCTGAGCTACGCTGCCAACCTCGTGATTGGCTAACTTTTGCTTAACTTTTAGCCTCATTTTTAGCCTCCTTTAGTGTCAACCTATACTTCAGCAGCCAGTTCTTGTCCTAACTGGTATGCCCTATCCATTAAGTCCCGATTGGCTTTTATCTCACCAGCTTCGGATGCTCTTCCATAAATCATATCGACTATACTAGCACCTAGGTATTCAAAAGCATCCTGAAATGCTCGGAGTGCATTTATGGCACCAGAAGTGAACGGATCTGAATCTTCGTATGTCAATATTATCCCAACTTGTTTTCCATTAAGCGCACTGGACTTCCCTTCTCCTAGGGCATACCATCGATCTATGAACAATTTTGTCTGTGCGGAAACATTGAAATAGTAAATCGGACTGGCAATAACTAGCGCAGCTGTCTCTCGAATTTTCAGGTATAGCTCCTGCATATCGTCATTTATGACACATTTTCCACTGTTATTCTTTCGGCATGCTTCACATGCATCGCAGGGTTTAATATCCATTCCATGTAGGTAGTAACTATCTACAGTTGCTCCAGCACTTATGGCGCCAGCGATAACATTCTGAGCTAAAGTGGCACTATTACCATTTCTTCTTGGACTTCCCATAACCACTAGAATCTTTTTCATTTTCTTTTCTCCTTTGGTTTTCTTTTTCTCCGGTAGTTCAGTTCCAGCACTACCCAATCATGCCCTAATCTCTTAGCCTTGATCACACCTTCTCTGGCTAATAGTCTGACTTGCTCTCACGAGAGTCCTGATTTCTCCGCAGCTTCTTTGGTTGAGTACATACCAATATTTAGCTTCAAAATTCCAAGAAGAAACTCGCTCAGATTTTGATTATAGATTGGTCAAGTTGAACAGAACGGTATATCACTTGCGGTGCTCAATTTTCAAACCTTTTCCTATCACTCCAATCCCAGACTTGTGTAAAACTAGTTCTTTTCCAGAATAGAATTCACTTTCTCTCGTATATCTTCTTGAAATTTCCATCTGCTCCCTAACAAGTATTCATATTCTTCATACGCTCGCTCTAGTATATTTTTTTCTTATCCTCGAATATGATCACCGAGATATGTAATATAAAATATGTCTTCCGATTTATATACCCCGACCGCACCAAAGTCCAGGTAGGTCCAAAGAAAATGTTCTTCATATTCATTACGATTTTGCCATGCTAGATGAGTAGCTTCAGCTATTTCATCTGCTGAATTATATCCCGTAGCCCAATAGACTTCTCGCCACCGTCTCTCATATTCGGGGTATAGAAGACCCTTGTTTGTTGCCAGATATATGCTATTCTCTTTTGCCCGCTTATGAAGGCTCTCTCTCCATGGAAGTATATCCAGTTCATTATCAACTCTATCTTTGTTTATTAATTCAAATAACGCCTGTTCTACATCTTCCTCGGCGATTTCCACTGCTTCCCTTAAGACAGTTTCGTACCGTTTGCTTAACTCTTCATACTCAGTGCCCAATTCTTGATGTTTAGCATTTAGCGTCTCATATTCAGTTTGTATCGCGTCATATTTGATATTTAATTCATCATATTCAGCACTGAGCTCTTTATACCTGTTTTGCATAGCATCAAATTCGCTCTCCAAGGCAGTATTCCTACTGTTCAACTCCTCATACTGGGCTTGTAGCGACTCAGCTTCAGCTAATTTGTCTTGAAGTGAAGCAAGCTGGTTCTGTGCCGTACGCATTTCATTGCTCACTCTGTCATACTCTTGCTGTGGAATTCCCGAAGTACAAGATGTAGAGCTCAATATCATAACAACAAACAACACTGATATTATGCCAGTTCTATTCATTTTCAGTCCCCCCTTACGGTAAAAATTATAACACCATTATACGTAATCTCAATGCCTGCAGAAAGCGATTCTATTGGGATTGTATTGCGTGTTTGGAGCCAATTAGATAGAGCAGGCCTTCTCTGGTCAAATAGGTGAAGGCCGGTTGCTAGGCATATGTTATAATGCCTATGTTTTGTTCATTAGTTAAATACAATAAAAGAAAGGGAGTTAGATTCACGATGAAGGAATACGAGTGTGTTCAAGTTAACCATCACAATAGGGTTGCCAAGAAGATACAGGAGTATTTGATGAATGGGTGGCGACTTCATACCTATCAGGCTACGGGTCTGGGGACAACTGTTACACACTATCTTCTGTTTGAAAAGGGATAGTTGTTAGAGTTATCTGAGCGTAAAATCAAAATACTTGTAATTACTAGAGATAGACCTCAATATATGGACAATCAAATATTCAAACTTATTACAACAGCTTGAAATACTGGTTTTTAGGCGTGCCGTTGCCCGTAGAATTCAAACCTGAAGCTTTTGTATTTATTCTTGAGTTCTCTTTTTCAGCGTTGTGAAAATCTAGATTTCGATTCGGCTGAGAATGCCAAATTATCAATTATTTGTGTATCCTGTTCTATATCTTCTTTTATTTTGCCTAGACCTTCGGCAATGGTAGTAATGCGCTTTCTGTATCGTTCTTCGAGGAAGGAACTTCTATGACCCAGTACATTTGAAAACTGAACGGTCTGGTTCAGTAAATTGATTTCTAAATAAATACGTGTCAGTTGCCCTCGCAGATTTATGGGTAGCTTATACGCCGTTTGTCTAATTGCATCCCATACCTCACTTTTAAGGGGTAAAAGATTATCTCCTGTAAAACCGTTGATTGTTTTCAGGTTATGTTCTATCTCAACAAGTAATTCAGATATATGGAATTTCACTGTTTCGTCGGCTTCTCGATGTATAGTAGCAGGCGAAGTATTAATCAGTTTATCGATACGCTCATTGATAGTGTTACCCTGTCGAGCGAAATCACTGGAATCAACTGATTTAGGTCTCCTCTTAAACAATAGAAATAGTATATCAACAAACGAGACTCGACGTTTATCAGCAAAACGTATAATCAGGTAAATAATTGAGACGGCTATTAAAACGCTTATCAGCAAACTGGCGATGAGGACCAAAGCCAATTGCCACGATTGCAAAGCGTTCAAGAAACGATCAAATTCTAACCATTCCATATTATTACTCGCTTTTCGAGCATAGTATAGTATAGTAAATTCAATAATACAATACTATTTGCAGATTATTGACTCTCCTCAAAACTGCAGAGCACTCCCTTATAGAATTTCAAACTATCTTGAAAAGTAACTGAACGGCTGTATCGCTGTACCATTTCAAGGCTTTACCAAAGATTCATCGATTAATATATTATTGAGGCAAAATTATGCTGGGAAATAGAGGGGGCCTCCGAAGGGGCTCCCTCTATTACTGCTTGGATCCCATCATATTCAGTAATAGAAATTTAAACATTCAACGGTACCGTTACTAAATAGCTATTCATTATCATACTGGCACAATTTAAAATATTATTAAATATTTTCCGCATTAATATAGCTGCAATAGCTAAAATGGTGAGAGCAGATGGTTGATACAAGCAACAAACTAGAGCCAAATGTTGATGAAACTGAACAAATCTTTTATCAGTATCGCCAAGGTATTAACGAAGCTCTAGATAAGGTAAGGACCAAGCTAATTGATCAGGCCAAACAAGAAGCAAGTAACATTATAGAAAAAGCTAATAGTGAATCTACGAATATTATTGGCGCAGCTCATCAAAAAGTCGATGCTATATTAGCACTGGCAAATAGCAAGGCTGAAAAAATAATCCAGGACGCTGAAGAAAAGGTAAGAACAGAAGCAAAAAATAAAGTAAAGAAACAAGAAGAACGGCTTATAAGTGAAGCCAAGACTGAATCAAGCCGTATTATTGCTGAAGCAAGAAAAACCGCGCAAGAAACGGCTGACAAAGTATTAAGCAATGCAAAAAAGGAAGCGGATGCCTTAATCAAGAGATTAACCGAAGACTCAAAGAAGGAAGCAGACATTTTAGTTAAAAACGCCTCTGACATTAAGAATCAGGCTGAAATAGAAGCCAACTTAGTAAAGAAAAAAGCACAAGAAGAAACCAGGTATGCTATAACTACCGCTCAAGAAGAAGCTAGGAGAAACGAAGAAAAAAAATGTGCTGAAGTTATTGAAAAGGCACACCAAGAAGCTGAAGAAATCGTAAATAGTGCTAGAAATCAAGCGATGAAAGAACGCGAAAAGTTGATTGCCGAATATGTTGAGGAGGCAACAAAATTAGCGGAATTTGAAAAAATCAAAATGCTGTCTCAAACGAAATCTAAGTCAGAGTATATTGTACGTGAAATTAAAAACAGACTGAAATCAGAACTAGAAAAATCCTCTCTTTTAATAGACGGTGCTAAGGAAAGATTGACCGGTATAATGACCGAGATGTCAAATCAAATTGGTAATGAACAATTTGATATCGATACTTCTTTGCTAGTCGCTATACCGGTTGAAGAAATCAGCGCTGATTTTACTAAAGAGGTTCAGGAAAAGATGTTGTTTGCAAATGACAAAGACGAGGAAAAAAATTACAAAGGTCGATTAGAGCTCACCATATTAGCTCCAATAGATGCTAAACAAAAGAAAGACTTTGAAAAATTATTAACTGAAATAGCTGATTTACATTTAATGGGCGACGGCGGTTCCAGCGATGGCAGTAACTGGTTAGAAGTAGAGTTGAATCAACCTATTCCACTGGTTTCTATGATCAAGCAAATGCCCCCGGTGAAAAATGTGACTTCTCATGGAAATAATATTGTCGTTGCTTTGAAGCCGCGCTAAACGAGACCATCAATAATTACAGAGAAAAACATCAT
>JAEORY010000247.1 GCA_016840645.1 Candidatus Borrarchaeota archaeon
GACGGACCATCAACTGTTGGCTGAGAGGCTGTCATCGCATGAACCGTTGTCATCAGCCCTTCTTCAATTCCATAATTATCAAGCAAAACTTTACAAACAGGAGCTAAACAATTGGTCGTACATGACGCATTAGATACTATGTGATCGCTTTCTGGTTTATATGCTGTGTGATTGACGCCCATGACAAAAGTAGGCACTTCCCCTTTTGCGGGTGCCGTAATAATTACCTTTTTTGCACCAGCTGTAAGATGCTTTCCAGCAGCATCTGCGGCAGTAAAAACACCTGATGATTCAATAACATACTCAACACCAAGATCTTTATACGGTAAACTTTCTGGATTGCGTTCATTGAAAACTCGTATTGATTTTCCATTGATAATAAGCGAATCCTCAGTCCATGAAACTTCACCAGGAAACCGTCCATGCGTTGAATCATGTTTAAATAAATAGGCTAAATTTTTTGCTGTAAAAAGATCATTGACACAAACAATATCGACATCCTTTTTATGCAACAAAAAACAACGCAAAACCAATCGCCCAATTCTTCCAAAGCCGTTAATGGCAACTTTCACAGCCATTGTTTTTTCTCCTTATGATTACACACCTTCTTTCTACAAGAAGATAATTGATTGCAAAAAATTCCCCTTATCTCCACCATACACAAAAAAGATTTTGATTCAAAAAGTAAAATTATGATTACCCTTGCTTTTCTTTTGATTACAGCATTTCTTCCCGCACAAGAGGCTGTTACCTTTTTTATCGCTGCAGACCCACATGTTGGTCGACATCAATTCGAAGATAATGAAGATGTTAACAAACGAGCTATTGAGGATATGAACTCACTTCCTGGCGCCTTGTATCCAGAAGAGGAAAACAAAACAGTAGACATTCCTCGAGGTGTGCTCGTTGCTGGTGATTTAATTGGAGACCTGCACGAACACTGGGATGGATTTTGGCTGGGCAAATGGCATGAAGGATTCGACAACCTCTATCAAGTCAATGGGAAAGGTTTGCTTCGCTATCCTGTTTATGAAGGATATGGAAACCATGACTTCCAATTTTTCTCTGAACGTGTACTCGCAGGAATTTATATTCGCAACATATATCGATCAACTCCTGTCAAAACAAGCGACAATGGCCTCCATTACTCATGGGATTGGGATGATATTCACTTTATTAACCTCAACCTCTATCCAGGAGGCTATGGACGAGCCGAATATAGCCTTAATTTTCTCAAATATGACCTGCAAAATAATCTCGCAAGACCCAATCAACCCGTCATTATCTACCATCATTATTCGTATGATAGTTCACTGCTTTGGTGGTCTGAGCAAGAGCGCGAAGAAGCGTATGAGGCGATGAAAGGATACAATATTATTGCCATTTTTACAGGACATGAACATCGCTCAGATCATTATCGTTGGCACAACATCCCGATCTTTGCCATTCCCAATACCTATGAACAGCTTCAATACTACGTTTGTCAAGTTACCGACAATGCCCTCCATGTCTACAAGCGAAAAAATGGACAATGGGATGGCAAGTGGCAAACGAGCCTTAACCGCTAATTGTAAAACCACAATTTATACCGGTTATGATTAGTGTAAATTTCTCGGATTGTTTAGACATATAATAAAATTTTCTTGCTTTTTATCTTGTTTTTATATAAAAATTAAAGAAAAGGTTAGTTATGAACATTCAAAACGACACATTTAATTTATATAATAATCCTCACGCGTTGACATTGCTTCATAAAAGAGAAATCCTTCAAGGAGAAGAAACTCTTACTGATCTTTTTACAAGAGTTGTTAATACTCTTGTTGATATTGAAGACCTTTTCAATACATCAGAAGATAAAAAAAAGAAACTGCGGAACAAAACTTACCAAGCCATCGCTAAACAAGAAATTATTTTTGGATCTCCTATATTAACCAATGCAGGAAGAACAAGTACACCAACAGGCGCCTGTACTGTTATCCCTATTGATCTTCGACAAAAACAAGAAGTTTTACAAAAAATTATCGAGCCATATTATCAAAGCGGCATGGGCAGCGGATTTGACCTCACTGAAACAGAAAATCCTGTAGAAACGTTAAAAACCCTCAATGCTATCTCCCACAACTTATGCAAGACATGTAAACGACCTCCTGCAGGCCTGGCCCTTCTCTCTGTTGAACACCGAGATATTCTTGAATTCGTTGAACTCAAAAAATCAGCAAATTTCCTTGAATGGCATTTGAACTTATCAGTCGGCATTACCGATTCCTTCATGGAAAAGCTGACAAATCCAAATACACCGACCGATCAAAAGGAACAAGTACAACTAATATTTAACAAAATAGTAGAATCTGCTCACTACTGTGGAGAGCCTGGCATCCTCTTTGTTGACAGATTTGAAGAACACAATCCTGTTCCTGATTTCAAATACAAAAGCGTAGCTCCTTGTGCTGAAGTTGCCATGTCTCCAGGCGAAGTCTGTCAATTTAGCTATATCAATCTTGCAGCACTTCTTTCTAAAACAGACGATGGGTCTCTTTCCTTTGATTTTCAAAGACTGGTCAAAGTGACGCGTCTTTTAACACGCCTTCTTGACAATTCCGTCGAAATCTCTATCCAAAATGCCATTGCCAATCCAGAGGCTATCGCTGAAAAAAGAAAAATCGGAATAGGCGTATGTGGATTTGCAGATCTCTTGCTTAAACTTGGTATGCCCTATGGATCCAAAGAATCTCAACAGCTTATTGCTGAAATCTTAAGTATAATTAATTACCATTCGAAAACAAGCTCCATAAAACTAGGTCAATCCAAGGGCGTTTTTCCAAGCTTTACCAAAAGTCGCTATCAACAAACAGAATGGACTGAGCGATTCGGCCAATACCCAACTCAACATATTACTACAAAAATGTGGCAGCAATTGGCTCAGAAAATTGCAACTCAAGGACTGAGAAACGCTAGCACCACAGCATTGCCGCCTACAGGATTAAGTTCTAGAATACTAGGCGTCTCTCAAAGCATCGAACCGCTCTTTACGCTTCATGATTCCGATCAATCACTTCGCCATGAAGCTGTTCTTGCATTACAATCTACAACATCGCCCGAAAAAATCCAGCATATCGCTAACCAGGGATATATTTCTGATGAAAAAACAGAAATTCCAGATTCCATTTGCAAGCTACTGCGAACTATAACGCAAATTTCAGCACAAGAACAATTAGCCATGGTCGGAATTATACAACGATACGTAGATGAGAGTGTGTCAAAAACAACGAATCTTCCAAACAAAGCTACACCCGATGACGTTAAGCAGTGCTTTATAGAAGCCTATCGTTTGGGCTTAAAAGGAATGACCATCTTCCGGGATAACTGTCTTCAAGAAAGACTTCACCTCACAACGGATGAACATACGTCATAAATTGAGAATTGCGTAGGTGTTGGGGTGTATTTAAGAAGAAAGGAGAGGGAAGGTTGTGAATTGAATGCCAGCCCCAACCTTCACATTTATCTGGCTCCATACATCGCGGAACACCTTCAAATTCACGAACAAAGACATACAATGAGACATAATGATATCCATCCCACACTTCATTAGTCCAAGGACCAAGAGTCAGGGAGAGCGCTCTCAATCCTGTCTCTTCATAGAGTTCACGACGAGCGCATTCTTTAGGATCTTCCTTATATTCTAACCGCCCCCCAGGCATTGCCCAGCATCCTTTTCCACATACAGATTTTCGTTTACCAATGAGAACTGAGTCGCCTTGCAACACGACAATGGCAATACCTACAACTGGAACAGAAGGAATTTCAGACACCTTGATACCATATTTTTTTAAACCATTATATCAAAAAAAACAAAATTTCTTGCCCTAAAAAAAAGCATTTTGACATTATCAAATAAACTTTAAAAGGCCATATGTCCCTTATGAATATCTTCGCCACACCATTACCAAGTAATTCAATATCCTATATTGATGAAATCAAGTCGTGGGTAACGCCTACAACTCTGACAATTGCACATGTAGCAGTCACCATTCTAGGAATAAGCTCAGTCCTGTTTTTTGGTTATATGGGATTCCAATGTTCAGTAAACGTTAACGAGCAAACACTACTAGCCTTTAATGCCCAAAATTTCACCTTTGCTCTAGGATGCATGTGGACTAGTATCGCTCTTAATATCCAACTCGTTTGGGCCAGAGTTTCACTATGCTGACAAGGCTTTAAGCACTATAGCAAAATACATATAGGTAGGACCACCTTGCATCATAACAGCTACTTGGGCCGCTTCAATGATCTCTTCATGAGTGCATCCTGCAGCTAATGATTTATGTACATACATGCGAATACACTTCACATCGTTGTGCCAAGGCTATTCCAAGAGCTATCAATTCTTTATGTTTGGTAAACAAACTCCCTTCTTTAATCGTTTGTAAAAAAAGAGCATTGAAGCTTTGAACAAGATCTGGAGCAAGTTGGGTTTTAATTTTCTCAATTTTTCCTGTATCTCTTTGATTGTATATCCCACTCTTTACCTCAAAAAAAATGCAAATAAGTATTGACTCTGCCCAAACATATGTGCCAAATTAACAAGAAATCTTTGAAAAATAACTTTGTCTTCTCATTTCGAACCATACCAAAAATGGAGAAGTAAATGTAACAAAAAGAGGTAAAACGATGCAATCCGCACGCAATGTAACCAGTCATGAACTCGTTTCTGTTAAAGAGAGTCCAATCAATAAAGAAGAATGTTGTAATTTCGCCTTCAAGCTCATTTTTAAAATAACAGAAGTGGTTTTGATCATATTAGGCATCGGAGCTACAGCCTATTTTGGATATTCTAGCTTTCAATTTAATGCTGATATCCATTCAACCGTAGTCTGGGTCTTTGAAGCAAAACAATTTCTTGTAGCCCTCAGTTCAACAGTAGCAAGTTTAGCGCTTGGTATCCATATGATCTATTCCTGCGTTCTTCAAAATTCGTAAATTCAAGGAGCTATATGAAAAAAATTTTATTTTTCTTCACATTGATACACTTGTGTTATGCAAGCGATACGCTCACCTTTTTTATCGCTGCAGATACACATGTCGGCCGAAATCAGTTGGATAATAATGAAGCAGTCAATAGAGCAACTGCTGAAGACATGAACGCGCTTCCAGGGACGGAATTTCCCAGTGGAGATATTGTCGAAGAACCTGAAGGATTACTGATCGCAGGAGATTTAACAGGCGTCAATCCAATCCATTGGACTGGATATTGGCTTGGTCGATGGATCGATGGATTTGATCAGCTTTTCCCAGTTGACGGACAAGGAATTTGTCGATTCCCCACATATGAAGGATATGGCAATCATGATTATGAAAAAGATAATGTCGGCATATTAGCAGGTATTTACCTCAGAAATCTCTGTCGAAAAACTCCAGTCAATACAAGTGAAAATGGCCTACACTATTCTTGGGATTGGAAAGGGATTCATTTTATCAATCTCAACTTATATCCTGGAAACGAAGGTTATGCAGAACATAGTCTTGATTTTTTGAAACACGACTTAGCACACAATCTCAAAAATATCGAGCAACCCGTTATTATCTACCACCACTACACATACTCTGATAATGAGAACAGTTGGACATTGGAAGAGCGAGAGCAAGCATACGAGGTGATGAAAGGGAATAACATTATCGCCATATTTGTTGGCCATAGACACACAGTGCATCACAAAATATGGAAAGATATTGACGTATACTATGTCCCTGAAACAGGCCATGACCAAGAATACTATGTCTGTCGCGTCCGCAATAATAAGTTAACGATAAACAGACGAAAAAATGGCCAATGGAATGGGTACTGGTCAAAAATTTTTAACCAATAAAGAGGTAACATAATGCAATCTACACATAGTATTTCAGAAGAAGGACATGCTTCTGTTGATCATGCTCTGAATAAAGAATGCCCGGCAGGTTTCTTAGTGAACATTACGCTTAAAGTAATGGAAGTAGCGTTAATCGTTTTAACAGCCGCCGCTACAGGTTATTTTGGATGGTCAAGCTTTCAATTAAGCGCAGAGCTTCATTCAACAACTGTCTGGCTCTTTGAAGCAAAAACTTTCGTTATCGCACTAGGCACAGCTATTGCTAGCCTAGCGCTCACAATCAATATGATTTATAAAAAAAATTTGTAAATAATTACTCTGAAAGGTACTCTAAATAGCACGCTTTACCATTATCACCTACACGGCGTTGTGGTAGACGTGTTATCCGAGTATATC
>JAEORY010000248.1 GCA_016840645.1 Candidatus Borrarchaeota archaeon
CAGCAGTTACTAAACTTCCAGATAGCATTGAGAACGTACTACTTAAAGCCTTAGAGGAGAGCCAAACTGCAATTGCCAAAACGCAGTTACAAGCTATTGTAGATAATTTCATAACAGCAAAAACTTCAGTACTTCCGATGTGCCAAGACACAGGAGTCGTTTCCTTCTTCGTTAAGGTGGGAGAACAATTTCCGATCATTGCAGAATTACTAGACATACTAAAAAATGCTACCATTAAAGCTACACGGGATGTTCCCTTGAGACCAAATGCTGTTGATCTTTTCAATGGAAATACTGGCAATAATGTAGCAGATTACATCCCATGGATTTATTGGGAGATTATTCCTAACAGCAATGTGTTAGAGCTCGTTGCATTTCCAAAAGGCGGAGGGAGCACAAACGTCTCAAAACTTGGATTATTGAAACCAGGAGAGGGGTTAAAGGGGATAAAAAGATTTATTGTTGATTCAGTAGTTGATGCTGGAGCAAAAGGATGCCCTCCTTACTTCTTAGGGATAGGGATAGGAGGAGGAGAAGATATAGCAATGAATTTGGCGAAAAAAGCCTTGCTTCGTTCTGTTGGTTCACATAATCCAAACCTAAAGATCGCAGAATTAGAAAAGGAACTACTTAAAGCGCTAAATGAATTGAAAATAGGTGTTATGGGACTGGGTGAGGGTCCAACTGTTTTATCAGTCCACATCGAAGTTGCTGGAAGGCATCCTGCGAGCCTACCTGTTGGAATTGTATTCAGTTGCTGGGCGGATCGGCATGCAGGTGCACGAATTGATTCAGAAGGTAATATAACATATCTAAGTTATTAGGAGATTGTTATCTAATATCCGAAGCAATTTCCTTCTGAACCTAAAAGAGTGCTCTCAATGGATATAAATATTGTTTTAAAACGATTTTTCAGTATTTCCCAGCGATAAATTTTTTAAAAATGAATGTGGGTTTTCATAAGAGAACAATAGCTATCTCGGTGGATATATATGGAGAAGGAGATGACAAGGCAAAACGAAGCGTGGAATGGCAAGGCAAACGAAATCAGAGAAAAAATGCGATACACAGAGCTGTTAACAAAAATTGTCAGTTGTTTTGAAGATCATTTGAAAACAGCAGTCGAGAAAGTCACACAATCACGCCCCCGTTTCATAACCATCAATGATATTACGAGCATTCGAAAAATGGGTCGTACGGGTAAAATCCATCTTGTTTCAGTCAATCTCGGTACAGATGCGGGCAGTTTTAAAACTATGATTGCATTAAAAATCTCTTCAAGCCCTAACAAGGTCGTTCAAGAAGCAGAGAACTCTAAAATGTTGATAGATAGACTAGACCAACTTCCTGAAGATTTCAGCAGTTTTCTAAGGACGCCTAAATTAATCTACAGTGATCCAGAATCCCGTCTTCTGATTTATGAGGGTATCTTTGGACAAACCTATACAGAATCGAAGATAGAGAGAACGTTTAAAGCCAAAACTGTGGGAAAACTCCTTGCGGCGATCCATGGATCACAGACAGATAGGATCGATGTGGACAAGTACAAGGGTTTGATGGTTTTAATATTGCTCGATTTACCATTATCAGATCAACATAAGAGGGATATCTCTCTCGCGGTGGATTTTCATTTAAGTAAAATGAGACATTCAACTGGTGGTAGCCTTATTTTTGCAGATTTTCATATGGACAATGTAATTTTTGGCCAGAGCATTAAGCGTGACGATCTGGATTACTCAGTTCTTAAAGACATGTCTGCTGTGTACAAACAAAACGTTTACATCATCGATCCAGAATACATGTACCCCGGAGATAGTGATCGTTTCGAAGATATTGGGACTTTTTTTGCCTATCAATGCTTACAGGAGTTTAGACAATTTGGAACCATAAATGAGACTAGAAAGGATATTCTGACCTTTCTGTTAGGTTATAATCAGATACTGAAATTAATCGCGAGGAAAGATTTAGCGGATTTATACCCTCATGGTGTTCCGATTGGTTTCCACATGGCATACAACCTGTTCCTGGGTGCAAGGGAATTAATAAGAAAGGCGAGGGGCGACGAAAAAGTGCTCCCCGAAGTAGAAGACAGAATACTTTTGGGAATACAACTTCTCCAAAATGATATAATTTAAAAGCGTCTTTATCTATATTAAAAACATAATATAATATTGAACCTTTTAAAACGATATTTTAAAGATACGACCAATTCTGTCTATTGTAAAGACAACTCTGGGTATTAATTTTATCGATTTCTATTTAGAGGAATATAGGCAACATTACCTAACCAAAATCTAATTAAACTATGTTCTTAATGTAAGCTATAAGAAGGCATGAAGTTCCAAAATTACCTCGTTGGAGGCTAGTGAACTAATGGAAGAAAAACGTCCTTTATTTACACAACACCTACATGTGCCTTGGAAAAACGCATATGTAAAAAATAGAAATGGAAAACCATCAATAAAAGAAGGAGAATGCGTATTCTGCAAACTCGTAGATAAGGATCCCGACGTAGTTTCGAATGAAGTATATAGAAATGATGTGGCCCTTGTAGCACTCAATCTTTTCCCGTATAACCCCGGTCACTGTCTTGTTATCCCAATATCTCATAAAGAGCATTTTAGTGAACTCACAGAAGAAGAAGTTTTCAATGTCTTTCGGTTGGCTCAAAAGTTCGTTAGACTATTAGAAGAACTCTATCACCCACATGGCTTTAACATTGGATTCAATGAGGGTAACGCTGCTGGCGCTAGTATTGACCATTTTCATATTCAGATAGTTCCCCGTTATAATGGAGACATAGGTTTCATGGAGATTTTAAGTGGTTCCCGCATTTTGGTTGAGAATGTTGATGAAACTCTTGAAAAACTACGAATGAATGTTTACAGACTAAAGGATTACTAAACCTTATTGTGACGTTATTACTGAAATTTTATTAGTTTTAGTCTAAGAAAAACTATCTTTCATTGAGCTCAACTTTTTTCAAATTGCGGGCGGAATGTTACTTTTTCTTCCCCTATTTGTTGATGATGAATACTACGATACTCAGCAACGTTTTATTTAAAACTCTTAAGAGAAATAAAAACTTGGCGAGAAACCAAAATTTTAATCTTTTAGATAGAGAGAGTCACAAATTTATTTCGCTCGAGATACCGAGAGACATTTAAGGTTTCATGTCTATCAGAAACAAGTAGAGATATCAATATATCAATGGAGTTTTGTCGATGGATGATATTACTAAGGACTTCAACAAATTCAAAGCGAAATTTGTAGGAAAAGATAGTTCATTAAGAAAGATCAGTTGGTCTGAATTAGCTAACAAGTATCCTAAAATTCATACTTGTCTAAAAAAGCCGCATATATTTCAGCCCTGTTAATCAATCATACATCCAGAACACGGAGAAATCTATGTAGCTCCTGTTAACAACTTATTTTATCAGTTTATTCTTTACGAGTAGCTAAGCAAGAAAGCACCACCGCTTCAGCGTGGTGATGAATGGCGGTAGTTGGTGTTCACTTTCATCACGTACATCGAGGGGTCTCCCTCACGTTATATAGGCGGTATGAGGAAGGTATCAATAACAATTGGAGGGATAATGCGCACACTTGCACACAAGGTGCATACTCCGATTGCCTCACCATCGTTATCAGTACCTACGGGGCGTAGGGATGTTAAGCCTGTGGAGATAAGACCTCCGTAACCCGCAAGGGGATCGAGTCTGTCGTAGAAGCAGGAAGCCTTGAGGCTTTAGCACGAGGTAGCTCACTGCCCAAAAACTGATGAACTCTGGGAGACCTTCACGACTAGTGATGAATCTGAAACTTCGGAAACGTCCACCTAAAGTGTTTGAGTTTCCAACCTATCTTTTTTTAAATTTCTGAAGTGTATTGTCGAATAACTCAAAATTAATCCAAATTGCAAAAATCCTTATATGTTGATGCGTTTTAAAGAGAAAAAAGAAGTTGATTTGTCAGTTTAAGGTAAAGGATATACGTTCTGCCCCCTTGGAAATTCGATGACAAAATCATATTCTATTACGAATTCGTTTTTAGCCGGTACTTCGACTTCCCATTTGTGTATACCGAGTCGCGTCTCTTTAGGCTCTGGTTTCATGGATTTGACCTGTACTTCAACTTCTTCGCTTTGAGATTTCGGTAAACGATCAAAAACCGTTATAAGAGAGCCTGTTTCTCGTAAATTTTCGATTTTAAGCTGATACTTATAATATCGAGTTGATTTCTTACCGACAAGCCCGGTTTTTTCAGCCTCACGCTCCATAAGTTTTTTTTCTGCTTTGATCGTTGGACTTACTCTAGCTCCAGCGTCAAATTCTTCGCTTGGTGCGATTTTTGGTAAATTCGTTGACCCAAGAAAGTCATTTATCTCAAACACTTTTGCACGACCTGGAAGAAGCGTAACATCGCCATTTGTAATTTTTAAAAGTTCAATGACTTCATTACCTAGATAAGCATCCCAGTAGAACTCTCTCTCGAACTTCAACTTGTACGTTTGTGCTAAAAAGCCATGTGGTTCTCCATCAGGAGGAATCGTAACTTTCTCGGGTAATTTGAACACCTGAACTTCGCCTTCTGAACGCAGTTCAGCTTCTACAACTTTCAGATCTGGCGCAGGTGGAGGCATTAGGGCAGGTTCTTCCTCGTAAGGTGCACCAGCAAGATCTTCATCCATTTCTTCTATTTCAGCCATTTTCTTTTCAGCTTCAAACATATCTCTTCTTGCCGCACTCTTGGGCTTTGCTATGTAGGGGGTCCCCAGATAGATATAGTATGGTTCTGGTTCTTGAATTCTTGTGACACTTGTCGAAACGGTGCTTAGTGTTAAGTACGCATTATTCCATGGTTCGAATGTAGAATTCCTGACTAATACAAATTGCTCTACCTTGGCTGACTCTGACTCAAGAGTAATGTCATAAGTAGGATGCCAATATGAATCATAGATACGGTAAGTAACATCTAATTCAAAATCAGATTCTTGGTCAACATCGACGTTAACTACAATATCATAAAGTCGCTCAGTTTGCTCCCTAAATTGTGCATTTAACATTTCTAGTTGCGCATTTTTATCATCTATCTTTTCCTGTAACTTCTTAAGTTTTAGATCAAGATCAAGCAATTTGGTGGAAAAATCTTGGAATACATAGGCTTCGAGAGTTTTTAATTTTTCAATGTCAATTTTACCCATAGCCCATCGTCTAAGGAAATGTTCTTCATGAGTTGTTTTGTTCCATAGGCTCAATAAACCTTCTTGTTGCTGTGCCAGGGCCGCTTTTTCAGCCTCAAGTGTTGCCTTTTCTAAATAAAGTTGTTCTAGTTCATCTAGCAAGGAAGTTATTTCAGGTAAAGGTGTTCTTTCACCCAGTTTCGATTTTATATCAGTTGATATTATAGATCCAAGGCCTCTACCATTCACACGTATTGAGTCTTGGTTTATTTTTGAACTGACATTGGGGATTATCACCTTTTGAAGCCCACTCGAAGGGAGATGTATCTTTCCCGTTCTTTTAATATCCGCTTCGGAGCGATAAACAGTCACCTCAACAATTGGGCAGTCTAATTCATTCATATAATCACCTAATGAAAGAACCACTTCGACTCTTATTTTTCTTTTGAATAACACCAAGATCTGAGGAAAAACAATAAAAACTAGTTCAAACTTGTTTAACTGATTTCAATAATGTTTTAAGTTGTTCGTGCTTAGTAATCTTCGTCTATGCTACCTAAATATTTCTTAATTTTTGTAATACTGTTTTCCATTGTACTTAGGGCAATACCAAGCATATAACTTCGAACCCGTGCGCCTAATGTTTCAGAGGTTTTCTTTACATGGCAGCAAAAAAGAACCTTCTCAGTTATTTCCTTAATAAAGAAATTACCTTTATCGCTCTCAATAATTGTGGTTTGAAATTTGCCAGTCTTTTCTAATTCTGCTACGGCTTGATTAGAAATCGAATGAACTGCAGCAGTCATGGCGGCAGTCAGAAGTGCAATATCCTCTGCTGAGGATGATTCAACAGAAAACGCTATTGGAAAACCATCAATGGTACATAGTAAACTAACATTGATCTCAGATGAAGATACTATTTCAGCGAGAATATCTGATAGGCTACTATCGTGAACATGCAAAATGGTATCACCAATAGAGTATAGTTGTTGGATCACTCCGTCCGTGGCAGCATATGCTGCCTATTTAAAACTCTCAAACATAACTTTTATTTTTTCTGAGAAAGTTGTG
>JAEORY010000249.1 GCA_016840645.1 Candidatus Borrarchaeota archaeon
CTTTGGTAAAACCCTTCAATAAGCGGACATCATCTCTTAATTGCGGGGTCATTTTTTTGTTAACATATTGTGTATGGAGAGGTGTTCTATCAACCGCTGATTTCAAGTGCTTTGAATCGAGCACTTTAAAACAAGGAACTATCTCTACTTTATAGTCGTTTATGGAAAACTCAAGGAAGGGATGTTCTGCGTACCTTTCAATCCACTGAGCCTTAATTACATTTTTTACGGTGCTCAGCACATCTTGAAGATGTTCTCGCGTTGCCTCTGAAGGAAGAAGAATAAAAATATCGATTTCCTTACTATTGGAAATCCAAGTGTTCTTAGCGATTGATCCTTCTACATGAACTTCGATATCTGGATAGAAGTTTTTGAGCCCAATAGTTAACTCGTCAATTATAGTTTTAACTTGATGCTGAACATCTTGGCTTTCTTTCTTTGTCGGTTTCAGCCTTTTTATAGCATTTTTTAATACACTTTGAATGCTCATTTTTCAATACCTGATATAATCTCTTAATATCTACTGAAGAGGCTCCAGTTGACGTATTTTTAGATCTGTATAAATAGGACCTCTTGGTCTCAATTCACTTTTTTTTAGTTTAAATGAAGTAACCATTATTGTTCCAATTTTTATCTCCGAGAGTTCCTGAATTGACCTAGCAAGTTCGCGAGTGTTCCTTTTGCTCTTAACCCTTGCAATTGTCGCGTGTGGAGTAAATTTTTTATTAGTAATTTTCATACCGAGAGTTTTCAGTTTCTTTTTTAAATCCTCAGCAAGTGAGATCGCATTAGTGCTCCCGTCCCCTGTACCAATCCAAACTACTCTTATGAATTTTGGATTGAAAATCCCTACACCCTTAAACTCAAGGTTAAAAGGTTCTAGTTTAACTGTCTGCATTATTCGAGAAATTTCATCAACTATTGATGGATGAATATTTCCTAAGAATTCGAGAGTAATGTGGATATTTTCAGGAGGTACTAATCTTAAATCATCTTTAATCTGTATGAGAGAGTCTTGAATTTCTCTGATTTTATCAAATAATTGTTCATCTATATCTATTGCTAGAAACGCGCGTAATTGTTCAGATATTTTCCCCACAACCTTTTTACTATACTTTTTTCTGAAATAAACAATAGGTCTTGGTAAAATATGTATTCGTATTATTCAAGAATTGTTTTAATCCTTATAGAGAACTGTATTAGATTCATACCAGTGATTTTCATCAGAACAATACATTGAAAAATAGGTTGTATTATTCAAGAATTTGGTATAGTTGACAAAATATCGGACAATTGTGCCCATAAATGTACATGGATCATAAGAAGAGGGTTTTGAAACTATGAAAAAAATAAGACTTTGGCATGTTTCATCAGCACCTTCAGAGGATTTAATCGACAAAAAAACAACAACAGGAAAACCAAAGATGCAGCTTAATTTACTACATGTCCAACCAGTAGGTTACCCCCTACGATTTCATGAAGAAAAAGATATTGAAGTTCATACAGACAATCCTAGGCTCTTTGAAGCATATGCAAGAGAACAGTGGGCGGAATTTCAAGTGAACGAAGGAGACTTTCTATTCGACCAATTTATGGTTCCAGATTTCGCATTCGAAGTAAAAAGCTGTGAACCAAAAAAGGGTGGAGTAATTGGTACTCAGACCAAGATAATATTAGACTCTAAGCCAAAGAAAACATCATATATACATCAGGAAATAGCAAAAGTTGCTTTTGATGAGATTATTGGTCATCAACAAGCAAAGGAAAAATGTGAGATCGTTAAAAACTATTTGAAAGATCCAGATCGTTTTTTAGAATGGGGACCACGTAGTATCCTATTTTACGGTCCTCCAGGAACAGGAAAAACGATGACAGCAAGAGCACTCGCATCTGAGACGAATTCCGGCATCTTCGCAATATCATCCACTGAACTGATTGGGATTCATGTTGGAGATGCTAGTCGAAGGATTTCGAATCTGTTCAAAGAAGCAAAGGAACAAGCCCCATGTATTATATTTTTAGATGAATTAGATGCAATAGGACTAGATAGAAGTTATCAGAACATTCGAGGGGATGTTTCAGAAGTAGTTACAGCTCTATTGCAGCAAATGGATGGGATAACTGAAAATAAGGGCGTTGTGACTATCGGATCAACTAATGCACCTAAACTCCTTGATCGTGCAATAAGAAGTCGATTTGAAGATGAGATTGAATTTTTACTACCAGCTTTAGAGGATAGAATTAAAATCTTGGAGATGTACATCAGCAAATTGCCATTGCCAATTGACGTGAACATTCAGAAGTTGGCTGTTGACACAGAGGGTTTCAGTGGACGTGACATAAAAGATAAACTACTGAAAAGTACGCTTCATCAAACTTTAGTAAAATCTGAGGATCGAATAACAAGTAAACAAATCTATGAGACTCTTTCTCTTATTAAAAAAGAAAGCAAGCATGAAACACTTAGAAGAATATTTTCTTGAACTCAAGAAATGCACACGATTATGATTGAACCTCTTTTTTATTTAATTCGTGAACAAAGAAATTGGAAGTTTTTTATAGGATTGCCATCTGAGCCTATTTCATAGTATATTCCAGAGAAGAGAAAAATGAGAGTTATAGGAACTGTTGGAATGCCTGGCAGTGGAAAGAGCGTTATATCACAAATCCTTAAAGAAAAATTAAATTCTTTTTATATTGTAATGGGAGATGTCATTCGAGAGGAAGTGATGAAGAAAGGGTTAGAGCCAACTCCAGATAACGTTCAAATGATTATGGTTGCTATTCGTGAAAGAGAAGGAAATGACATTGTAGCACAAAGATGCATAAAAAAACTGAAAGAAAACGAGGTTAAATATGAATGGACTATTATAGAAGGACTGAGAGGGCTTGAGGAATTAACTACCTTTAGAAAACATCTAAACTTCTTACTAATTGCAATTCATGCATCACCCCCTACACGCTTTAATAGGTTGAAACAAAGAGGTAGATCAGACGATCCAAAAAACAGAGAAATGTTCGATAAAAGAGACCTAACAGAGCTAAAAGTGGGTATTGGCTCAGTAATTGCATTAGCTGATCATATACTTGTGAATGAGGGAAGTAAAGAAGATTTATCTGCAAAAATTGACCAACTTTTAGAGAGCGTTTTGTAAAATGAGCATAGAAGTCAAAGTAACCGCTCGAACCCCACTTTTTCCTACAGAAAGTATTGAAAAAGTAAAGACAGCGCTCCTAAACATGGTAAATGTAGAAGACGAAAATGTTCATATTGAAGAAATTGATGATTATTCAGAAATTATTGTGAGGGGCGAAGGACAGAATACTTTGCAAAAATTACATACGATTTTTCGAGAAAAGAGAATTCTAGACGCTGCAAGAAAAACTCTCAGAAGAGGAATTCGTGATAATCGAATATATTTCCATTTAAACAAACAGGCCGCCTTTGTTGGAAACGCTTCTTTTGTTGGTGAATTTACAACTGAATCACCACTGGGTCCAATAGAGATGGATATCAGTACGAATAACCCTGAGAAATTAATTGATTGGCTTGCACCTCGCACAAAAAATGGAAAAATAGTGCAGTAGTGTCTCTACCGGATCAGAGTTTATTCGAAGACGATAAGGAGAAGCCACATTAGGAAAATTCCCAATATTATCATGCTTGTCTGAATAAACGCGCTTGAAAGTTCTGTTTTG
Source organism: Candidatus Borrarchaeota archaeon (assembly GCA_016840645.1). Next base: position 3,700 of record JAEORY010000249.1, read on the forward strand.
CTACGTAGTTCTGGAATAAGGTCTGATCCCGCAATATAGATAAAGCCTCCTGCAGCAAAAGGTAAGAGAAACGTCGTAAATTGCTGTATGCTGGAAGAAATGAGAAAACCCACAAGTGCTCCTGCTATGGCTAATATTGCTGATAAGAAATTAAAAAATAGTGCTTTTGTTTTTTTAAACCCACCATAAATAAGTACTGAAAAATCAGCTACTTCTTGCGGGATTTCATGAAAGAGAATAGCAACCGTCACTATGAATCCAAGAGCAGTGCTCATAAGGAATGCCGCTATGATGACTAGTCCATCAATAAAATTGTGGATTCCATCTCCAATCAAATTCATGTATGTAAAGGCATGAACATCACATACTCCCTTGTGGCAGTGCCGCCAGGATAAAAACTTCTCTAAAATAAAAAATAATACAATAGCAGAAAGAAGTGCAATCGAAGTTGGAATTATTTCTTCACCTACTGATTCCAAGGCTTCTGGCAAGAGGTGTAAAAATGCGCCGCCGAATAGTACTCCCGACGATAAAGCTACAAGCGTAAGCAAAAATTTATTGAGTGTTTCTTCTTTAAGTGAAATGAATAAGACTCCAATAAATGCGGCTGCACTTACAATAAAAGTAGCAAGTACAGCAAGACCCAATGCTTCTATACTCAAGATATTACCCCAATATCATTATCTGCGGATGAAAATTACGAAAACTCCCTAGGATGATGTATTCCACCCTTGAAGTTGATTAAAATTTAGGATGTTAGCAGGAATGCTTTAGAAAAGTAATATAGTAGAGCCTTTATTAAAATTAACTATAGAGGATACAAGACCGTTTTTTCATCACAAATAGGTAATTTTTTTTAACCCACCATGAACATCACTCTCCCCCCGAAAACAGGGGAGCATCCTTGAGTGATAGTGTGAAGTTTTGAGAGATATATTGGTTAAAGAAAAATCATTTGTATCGTAATAAACGCATCCCATTTAGGATAACAAGAAGCGCACTTGCCTCATGTCCAAGAATACCACTCGCTAATTCAAGCACACCGAAGAGTGTAGCTATTAGCAAGGCAAAGACCATGACTAGGGCGAATACGATATTTTGGCGGATAATCGCATTGGTTTTTTTGCTTAATCCTATGGCATAGGGCACTTTAGAAACGTCATCTGACATTAAAGCAATATCTGCGGTTTCAATTGCTACGTCTGTACCAGCAGCACCCATTGCAATACCTATATCAGCTGCCGCAAGGGCAGGGGCATCATTAATTCCGTCACCAACCATTCCAACCACACGACCTTCTTCACGGAGTTGTTTCACATATGAAACCTTATCCTCAGGAAGTAAGTTAGCCTTAAAATTGTCAACTTCCATACATTTTGCGATTGTTTCTGCAGTTCTTTCATTGTCGCCTGTAAGCATTAAGATTTGTTTGATACCTACTTTCTTTAGTTTGCTAAGTGCCTCTGGTGCTTCAGGTTTCAATAAATCTGCAACAGAAATAGCACCAATAATGCGATCATCTACGGCAACAGGAATAACGGTGTATCCTTTACTCTCAGCCTTTTCGAGATAATTTTCAACGTTTCTTGAAACAATTAATCCATTATTTTCAAGAAGTTTTCGCTTACCCATTATTACTTTTCTACCTTTGTATTCAGCAGTAACCCCGATACCACTAACTACAGACAATTTGTCTGGATCTGGGATAGTAATATTTTCTGATCTGACATACTCCACAATAGCTTTACCAATTTGATGTTCTGCCATCTTCTCGCCTATACCCGCCCAATATAAGATATCTTTTATGGGGACTTCGTCATAGAAGCTGTCAACTTCAAATACCTTAATTTTTCCGAGAGTAATTGTGCCCGTTTTATCGAATGCAATAGCGTCAAGTTTTCCTAAAGTTTCTAAAGAACGACCACCCTTGATTAAAACCCCTTTTCTTGCAGCATTACCAATTCCACTTACTATTGCCACAGGCGTAGATATAACAAGAGCACAAGGACATGCAACTACTAATAAAGTGAGCGTCACAAGAAGATTTTGAGTGATTAAGAAGTTAGCTAAGGCAACTAAAAGCACAGCTGGCACATAATATTTGTCAACCTGTTCAGCAAATGTTTGAAGTGGAGCTTTCTCAGTTTGTGCTTTTTCAACCATCTTGATAATTTTTGATAGTGTTGTATCTTCGCCTATCTTTGTTGTTTCTATCTCAATATAGCCATCAGTATTGATAGTGCCGCTAAAGACCTCGTCACCTACCGTTTTTTCAACAGGGAGAGATTCACCAGTGACAGAGGATTGATTAACAGCAGTAGAGCCTTTAGTAACCATACCATCAACAGGTATTTTTTCTCCAGCCTTTACAATGACAATTTCTCCTTTTTTAACCTCATCTGCAAAAACTTCGACCTCTGTTTCATATCTACGTACTCTAGCGACTTTTGGTTTAAGATCAATCAATTCACGGATAGCATTCCGAGTCTTTTCCATCGACAGGCTTTCCAGTAATGAGCCAAATAAGAAGAGAA
>JAEORY010000250.1 GCA_016840645.1 Candidatus Borrarchaeota archaeon
ACAGAGTTGTCAGGAGAATTGACATTAAAACCAACATCAGTTACACTACCGCCTAGGCCGGTTAGACCAGTAATTAGGTCTGCTACCGTCACCACGTAGAAGTGCACGGTCGGCGGTCTTAGCCATACGACGTGCCATAGCATCACGAATGATAGGTAGAAGAGCAACAATGCTATCTTCTTCTTCTTCGTAACCAAGGAATTCCTTAGTTGCTAGCTTGTAAGCGGTGATTGTGTTTTCTTTCAACTGGTGGTCAACTGCGTCACCGGTAGAAGAAACTTCACCAGATCCAGGGCTTTCCTGACCAGTTGGTAGACTAGAACGGAAGCTAGACTCTGGAATCCACTCTGCGTATCCTGCTTCTGGATTTACAGGCATATGCATAGTAGGAGTACTCATTGGGAAACTAGTAAATAGGCTTTCTACAACTAGGTTCTCGCGCATCTCGTTATGTACACGAGTAGAGAACTCTTCTTCCCAACCATCTAGAGTACCGGATTCCCAGTGCTCACGTCCAGACTTTGTAATCAAAGTCTTAAAATATTTTGTTCCATCGATAGGCTTGTTAAATAACTTAGCCATTAGAACAGCATTATCCTTATCTTCGATAGATAGATTATCTTCGCTGGAATCGGATCCATAATGCATCTTATTGGCCTTCATAGCGCGACGCATTTCTTCGATCTCTTTCTGCTTCTCTTCTAACTCAGACTTAAACTTAGTAGTAACTTCACTAAGTTGTACTTCGCGATCTTCCTCGAATTTCTTCTGGATTTCTGCGGTGGCATCAGCTACTAGACGCTCTGCTGCGGTCTTAACCTCAATATCACGAGCTTCTTGTTCTTTGCGTGCTGCTTCCTTCGCTGCTTCACGCTCTTCTAATGCCTTCATTACTGTCTGAGCGACAGATGAAGTTAAGGAATCTACATCGATTGAAGGAGTGCTTGTCTTTTCACTCTTTTCCATTAGATTTTTCTCCTCAATAGTTTTAGGGTTATCTTCTTTATCTTCTTCGATAAATGATTTCTTAAAAGCTTCAAATTCTCTTGGGTTGTCAAAGCTTTTACTTACACTAAATGTAGTATATGGGTTCGCAGGAACAGATACAACACTAATTTCGACTAATTCTACGTCTTTGATATTAAAAACATCGTTATCGACATCGTAGTCCATGTCTTTCGCTATGAAGCCTACACTAAAGGCTTTAAGAATACCTTCTTGAATAAGAGAATAGACTTCTGTTGCTGACTTACTAATCATTGCGCGAATACTTAAGCCATCTTTAGTAGGCTTAACTTCTGTCGCCTTGCCAATAGGCTTGTCGTGACGATGAAAAGCTAAAATAATTGGATTATTCTTATATGCTTTTAACGCCTCGCCGTTCTCCCACGCTTTTGGATCGATAACATCTCTCATACGATCCATGTCTTTAGTACTTGCTCTACCTTCAATGATCAATGGGGAATCATCATCGTCAGGTTCAGCTTTCTTAAATGTAAGTGCAGTGTCGAAAGAAAAAACTTTTTTCTCAAGTTTAGGATCATTAATTTTCATCTTCACCTTGTTCCTCGGGTTTAGGTTTTTCCTCCACACCTGAATCATCTTCATCAGATGATCCTGATGGTCTACCTCCCTGACTAGGATCTACTGCAGATCCTGCTATATTAGCAGGTATTCTTAACTCATCTGCATGTTCGTCCTCTGCTGGATCCATTCTCAATTGTTCTCTAGCTTCATTGATTGTAATGATTCCAGTATTAACCAGGCTAGTAAGTTGTGTAGTTTGATCCCGAATCTCGGGAGCAAGAGCTGCAACTCCTACCGTATCAGGCTTCATATCATACGCGAAATAAGTTTCTAATGCAGATACAAATTTGTTTACTAGAGGTAGTACGGTTGTTAAATAAAATAACTTTAAGTTTGGTGTAAGGTTAGCATTATTTCCGGAATTTAAAAGTATCGGAGGCACGCCTAATGCTTTAAGAATCTTGACCTCATGGCCATCTACAGATGTCTCAAAGTCTAGTTCACGCCATTTAATTTCTGATAAGGGGTTAACCTTAAAATCCCCGTCAAGAATTAAAGGACGACGCGCTCCCGCTTTTGGACTGTAAGAACGTCTCCAGTTCTCTAGTATTCTTTGTTTGATCTTTGCACTGAGAATATTAGGAGTTGTTAGTACTAGTCCTGGGACTGCTCCGTTTTCAAAGAATAAATCTTGAAAGTTTAACATTAAATCAAGTGTGTTAATACTTCTTTGACAACAGAACATTCGAGAAACACCTTGATAGATACTATCTGCGGCGTTCTCTTTAATATGTATAATTTCGTCTCTACTGAATCTCGTCTTATTATCATATAAATAATAATCGATTCGTTGTTTTTTGCCTGTCTTAACTTCCATTAAGTGAGCAGGCATGTGATATAAATATGCACCATCAAAGTAAACAAATGCATTACCATTGATGATCATATCCATATATACTTCACGACGAAACTGATTTAAATCTACTTCTGGATTTGCCTGGAAGTTTAGTAGAGTGTTTACTCTCTTTTTTCTTACCATCTCTGGATTTCCAGAATTTGGATTTAAATATTGTGAATCTATAGTGGTAATTGGTTCCATTACTGAAAAATTAATTTCAGAAGCTGAATCGATTATTAAGTCAGTACCTCTACGAATAACCTCTAAACGATCATATGCTCTTTTAAAGTAATAGTCGCGTCTAGTACTATCTTTTGTTTCTCCTTCATCCATTTGAATGGAGGGTTGGGCGCGATTCATCTTAACATTGTACCACCAATCGCTAATCTTTCCCATAAAACTTTTCCCTTTGTTTTAGTAACCATCGCTTTTGTTTCTCTGCGGTCGCTAAAGACGGCTTTTGTCCATAAATTCTATGTAAACGATTATTATGACAATGTTTGCATAACGTGGCTGTTTCTTCATACAGTTCTTGTTCGTGCTCTGCTATAAAGTCATCCCGTACAGCCATAATATCATCTACATCTTTTATTATAATACCGTGTAGCTTTTTCCACTGATTCCAAAGCAAGTCTACAGTATAAAAGTGATGAAACTGTAATTCTTCGGTTGTGCCACAGATTTCGCAGTCCTCGCCCTTCTTATAGCGCGACTTTGCGCGATCTCGGACATATTTTACTTCTAAGCGTTTTAAGTTGCTCATATATCTTCCCTGTAAACGCAGAAAAGCTCCGTTCAATGCGGCAGATCGAACGGGGCTAAAATAGTAAGTTTTTTCTTTTATATCCTACTTTTTATATGATAACAAATTTTGAGGACATTGTCAAGAATTAATATTACTTATCTTTATTATTCTTTTCGACTAATGCGGGATTACATAACACCACCCGCTCCTTGTTCATACGTATAGATCGCATAGCGGATAGCGTCTGCCATATGACTAGCTCGGTTGTGTTCAGGTTTTTGTGTTTCAATGTTCCAGACTCCGTCAAGTGCTTGTCCTTTCCATTTGTAGTTTCGCATAGCGTGAATAACTTCGAAACAGTTTTCATCTACTAGTAGTCTCCCACTTTCAACAACTGCTCCAACAGATCCAATTCCGTCTGGTACAGACTTTTTAGCATTAATAGTAGCAATATCATACATTGCTGCTAAATCATACCTAGTCTGTGCGGCAGCACTATCAATAAATATAAAGTCGATATCCCATTTTTGCTGTAACTTATATACAGCTGCTGCGTGATCTTCAGTTGATTTCTTATGATCAAAATACTCTTCTAGTATATAATATCTATTTAATCCTTCTAATTCGCCAGCAACTATTTCTTCTACTCCAATTACAGCCATTGCTGTAAAGTCTCTAAATCCAATATCGAGACCAGCTATCTTGTCAAAGCGATGAGGATACTCTAGTATTAGGTTCTTTACCTTAGTAAGGTCTTGAATAGCTTCGTCAGGTAATCCCCAAATCTGACCTTCGAAGGTTACAAAGTTAGCAAGGTATTCTTGCTCAAACTCTGCCTTTGACATAGTGGCTCTAGCGCGGCTTATATCTTCTTCTGTTGCGCGCGGATTCTCACGCCAGTCAGCATGAATACTTACCCAGTCAGCCATTGAAGGGTCATCGCTAAACCCACGATCAAAGAACTCCCTAAACCAATTGTCACCACGAGGAGTAGAAATAAAAATACATTTTGACTCCATCTTGTCAAGTGTCGGACGAAGCGCAACATTAAATGCTTGTCCACCTTCATCATTAAGAGCAGCCTCATCAAATATAATTAAGTCATACGAACGTCCTACAGCACTATCTACTCGTTGAACAGATGCTACGCGGATCATACTACCATTATTTAATTCAATTACACGATCTTTAGCATTGTCTCGTTTCTTCTCGATATCGAATTTACCAAGTAGACTTCGCTGTAAATCCCAACTAATCGACGCTAGCGAGTAGTCAGGAGCAATAATTAACATAGTAGTGCCTGGGTAAAGTGCGACAAGTTGGCCTATTATATTGGAAATATATGTTTTGCCTACTCGTCGAGATAAACAGGCAGTTACAAACCTATACTTAGGATTGTTTATTGCATTAATCAGAGCTGTCTGTGGACGGTTCGGATTTATCCCCAATAGCTGCATATAAGGAGAGATCGGAATCTTCAGAAACGGATTCTCGAACTGTTGAATCTGGTTCATCTCTATGTCTTGCCTTGAAACTCTCAACACTGTAAACTTCTCCTCCTACACAATCTAGTATTTCGTATTTTTCTTCACCATATTTATCAGCTCTAATTTCACCTTGTTCTAGTACGAAATCGGCATTTTCTGACTGACAAACTGGTACTTTTCTACGTGCAGTTCTTAATACGTACATGTTTTCTCCATAATAAAGGAGAGCGGCGAGTTCCTACTTAAAGCTGGTTAGACTTGGGGAAACCACTCCCGCGTTCGTAGGTGCCAACACTCTCCATATTTTAAAAATTGGTACGGCGCTCTCACCGTAGTCACACCACTAAGTAGGTGTCACTTTATATTAGTCTTTGTTGACAGTTTTCGCAACTGCAGCTGCGACTGCTGCTTCGAACGCTTCCTTATCAATAGTCCACTGACTATTAATAGCAATATCACGATGAGCTACAGCCTGCTTGCTAATCATATTTGCAGTCTCAACTGCATTCTGAGTAGCCTGAACCATTAGATTCTGCATATTTAAACGAAAATCTGCAGAACCAGTTTGCTGCGCTAGATCTAGGGACTGAGCCTGATCATAAGTACGCTTAGCATTGGTACGCTGTAAGTCACTGAAAAAGCGATCGGAAGCACCTTGTGCTCCAGTCTGGCCAGCTAGCTGCTCTTCTACATTAGTATCTGCTGTCTGCTTATGAGAACCCTCAAAAGCAGTAGTTTCACGAGTAGAAGTTCCAGCCCCTGCTCCAGCCTGTGCTGCGCGTGCGTCTGCTGCACTACGATTAATAGGAATATCAAGATCCTTATCTTTTGTAGTCATTATATCACCTTAGGTTAGTTAAAAGACTATTTACTTACTCTCCTCGAATAAGCGTGTTAGCAACGCTCCGTAGTTGCCTGCCTCTCCAAATTCATTGATTTGGACGTTAGTCTGTCTACCGGGCGCTGCTTTATCTCTATTTGTTTGTAGTTTATTCATAGCTTCTACAAACTTTGTTGCTTTGTCTAGAATCTCTACTATATCTTTGTTGGACCCAATTTCCGCCTCGTCTAGTTCTTCTACTTTTCTCTCGATAATTTTTGACCAGACATCGGCTAGTTTGAATCTATTTAAGTACCCAATATCATTAAATACAGAATCTACGTATTGTTTCACTGGTCCTTTATTTAAGGTACGAACAACTTCATTACGAGGAATATTAAGCCTCTCAGCAGTTTCGGTCATGTCTCCAGTTTGTAAGTACGTATCTGCAATTTCAAGCTCTTCCGGTTGGATTTGCTCGGGTACTTTATCTTCTGAGTAAGTTGACGGCAAAGACATAAATAGAGTTCTCCTTCTATCAGTATATGGTTAGTATATCAAAATAGTAGTAAATTGTCAAGAATTAATTTTAGCGCCGGTCTGATTTCTAAAAAACCCATGATGGTTTACTTGGAGAAGGGTCCAAAGACATGGGCTTAGAATGGGTCTAAAAACCGCCCCCGTCCTGGCATGGTTCTTGCATGGTCAAGACTTGGCATGAAAATTGCGTTGTTGACTTTTTGAAAAAAC
>JAEORY010000251.1 GCA_016840645.1 Candidatus Borrarchaeota archaeon
TTACACGCCTGACAACTTTTACTACGTCCATTTTTCAAATTATTGGAACGCATTATTTTAACAACACCACAAGAACACTGACATCTCCACAAAATATGACCATCGATGTCTTTTCCATCAGCAATGGAAAGTATTGTCCATTTTCCAAAAACTTTTCCTGTAAGATCAATAAATTTTGGCATATGGTTAAAATGAATTTATATGATGGGTTACAAATAACCCTTGTACAATAAGGAGTAACAAAATGGGAAGCACATTTCTCGGAAGCGCCAAAACGTCGGCACAACAAACACCGCTGATGACACAGCAGCAGACGGACTTTCTGAACCAGGTACTTCAGGGACAGGGTCCACAAGCGGGAGCAGCGTACCAGCAGTTTCTTCAGCCGTATGATCCTTCTCAGTTCCAAGACCTGTTTCAACAGGCATTTATTGATCCTGCTATGCAGGTGTACGAACAACAAGCACTTCCTGCGATCCAACAACGTTTTGTAGACGCAAACGCAGGTTCTTCTTCTGCTCTTAATCAGGCACTGGGACAATCTGCTAAAGACTTGAGTACGGCACTTGGATCCCAGATGGGCCAATTCTATCAGGGTCAACAATCTAACCAGCTACAGGCTCTTCAGCTGCTTAATCAGCTGCTTGGACAGAGACAGTTTGAACCTAGTCTTTCTACGCAGCAGAAGGGGGGATTATTCGAGCCATTAATGGGAGGAATAGAAAGATTGTCCGGACCATTAAGTAGGTTTTTTTAAAAAGGGGATAACATTATGGCCATTACTCATACCGTATTACCAGATATTTCAGGATTATCTGGGGGAATAAAATCTGCGAGCGGCGCTCTTGCCAATGTATTAGAACAACGGGCCGACAGAAGACTTAACAGCGCACTGTCGAATGTTCTTTCTCAAGCCGACTTTACAACACAAGAAGGTCAGCAAGACGCATTGTCTAAGATGATTGGACTTAAAGTTCCTGCTAAAGATGCGTTAGGGTTTTTACAAAGTGCTAATGATTTTAGGAAAGGTCAATCTGCGGCATCACTATCGCCTTTCCAAAAGAAAATGCAAGAAAAGAGTGCTGATTTTTTAATGAGCGGTCTTGAAGAGGGACCAAAAGCAGCAAGTTCAAGGGAAAATATCGATAGACTAAGGGATCTTTCTAAAGAATTAGAGGGACCGGTTGGATACGGAAAGGCCCTTATAAACTCAGCTGATGCGGCAGAATTCAACGAACGTGGTTTGTTGGCACTGGAGCCTGTTATAAAAATATTCAATCCAAGGGGTGTTATTCCGCAAAGAAAGATTGAAATGCTTAAAGAAAAGTTTGCTCCAAAAGCAACAGATAACCGGCTGACAATTGAAGGAAAACTCAAGGGGCTTGAGGCTTTAGTAAAACAATCTGAAGAACACTCAAATATGATTAAGGATCTATACAACCAGTATGGAGAAAATATTCCAATGGAAGCGATCATTAATTATGAAGCAAATTCAGAGAAAATTATTGATAGTGTTCTCAGCACAAAGACTGAAGGTGATAGGACAACTGAGGATGATTCGTTTGAAAAACCACCAAGCGCAAAGAAAAATAAGGGTGTAATCATTGAAAACGAAGAAACAGGCGAATCGTTGATAAGCAATGGCACAAGATGGATCAAATATAGGGGCTAAAAATGGTTTGGAAAATTAAGAATCAAGAATCAGTAGAAAAGCCAGACCAAAACGGTGCGTGGAAAGTTCAATCACAAGAACAACAACCGCAAGCTGAAAGTTTTCTAGGTCCTCTTGCTGGTGTAGATAGTCCAAAGAGTTTTATGGATTATCTTCGTGGAATGGAAAAAGACATAGGCATGGGTGCAATTAATTTTGCTACTGGTGGTCTTGATATGGCTGCCAGATCTTTAGGTGGTGGCCCAGAACAGGCCGCTATGCAAGAAGGGGTTCCTGGAGAGTTGCTTAGTCTTCAAGAAGGAATAGATATGGCAACAGGTGGAGCGTTTATTCCACAAAATGCAAGGCAAAGAACAATTGCAGAAGGATCGAAAACAGCCGGGGAATTTGGTGTTTTAGACGCAATAATGCCCGGTAGTGGAACTCTTTTAAAGGGAACACAAACAGGCGCCTTATTTGGTACAGGCTCGCAACTTGCAGAAGAAGAGGGTGCCGGTGGAGTGGGACAATTTATAGCCGGTGCAGCCGCAGCCGCATCTCCTTATGCAATTCCTAAATTGATTTCACTAGGATCTAAAGGAATCGGCTCAGTTGTAGAATTTGGAAAAGAAATATGGAATACACTAGGAAAAGAGCCCCCAAATAAAACACCAAAGTTCTTAACAGAAGTAGGAACACCAAAAGCAGCAGCAGATTTAGAACTCTCTCATCGCGATTTAGTAGGAAGAACAGCAAAGATTAGCAAACAGGAAGTCGCAAAAATAGACGATCTTGTTGGGAAAGTAACAAAACCATCCGAAGAAGCCGGTGTATTTAATGCGGCAGAGATAGAAAAAGACATATTGAAATCAAATCAAGATGAAATTCTGAAAACAGTTTATCCAGAATCTCCCACAAAAAAAGAAGCATGGGAAGGAATAATCGGTGAAGTAGACAATAATTATAATGCGTCTAAGGAAGCATATAAGGCGATGTATGAATCTGCTGAAGAGGGTGCTTCTAAAATAAAAATGAAACCTCAAAAAACAATGAATGCTTCCAAATCCCTTGCTTCTGAGATGAAGGGAAGTTTAATTTCTACAGGTACAGAAAAGGGTGTTAGCACCCCTGTAAACACTTTAATTAGAAAGCTTATCCCTAGCAATGCAGAAGAAGCATCAAAAATGGTAGCCGACCTACAAAAAGAAGGTCTCGATGTTGAGTACAAGGCTGTACTTGATATGATGGACGAACTATCTGTGGTTAGAGGAGAAGTTGGAAATATTCCTGTAGATAGGTTGATTAAAACAAAAAGGAGTATTTCAAGAATCCTGGATAAAAAAGATATTATACCGGCTCCTGTAGACCTACTTTCTAGAATTTCAAAGTCTCTAAAAGAAGATATCCTGGAGGGGCTTGGAAAGGTTCCTAAAACTAAAGAATTATATCAAAAGGCAGAGAAACTTTTTGGAGAAACGCAGAAAGTCTTCAACAATGATGCCATGATTAAAGCACGTAAAAGTGCAAATCCTGAAAAGCTATCGTCGTTTTTCAGTGAATCTAGCAATTTAGAGAAACTGAACAAAGCCGTCGGTGGTGGTAATGCAAAAGATTTAATCGATCGTCTTGTTGTAGAAAACATATCTAAAAAAGGTAAAGATGCAGCAAGAGAGATGGCTAGAGAATCAAGGGAATATATAGGGGAAAAGGGACAGAAGGCCTTAGATAAACTTCTTGAATACGGGGACAATCTCACCAATCCAGGACAAACGTCTATAGCAAGATCCGTTATATTAGATGACGTTCAAAAAGCAGCATCTACTGGTTCTCGTCCGGATAGAACTCTAAATTTAATGAAGAATAAAGTAGGAAGAAAGATTGTTATAGACACATTAAATCGTTCCCCAAGTGGAAAGGAGATGCTAAAAAGTCTTAAAAGAATGTCGGTGGATGACTTGGTATCTTCAGTTTCAACAAAAGACGGTTTGGTTGATTTTGAGAAGGTAAAAGACATCTACAAAAACCCAGAAACACGAAAGTTTGTTAAGGATGTTTTAGGGGAAGAAGGAGACAAGGTGTTTCAGAGGCTTGAATATTATGGGAAAAATATGGCAGACAACCTATCTCTCCTAAAGAATAAGAAACCCTCCTATTTTCGGTCTTTGTTAGATAAGGTTATGGGTCCCGCAACAAAGGCAGCTCTTACCTTTTTAATACCTGCGACAAAAGGAGCATCTCTTCTTCCTATTATGTTGCCCGAAGCAATGGACGTAGCAAAAAAAGTAAAACTGTTTAGAATTCTTGAGTCTAAGGAAGCAATAAATGCTATTGAGGGGCTTGGAAAGTCAAAGATGTCTGTTGAGGGTTCAGCAGAGGCATTAAAAAGATTTGCACAGACAATGGATAGGTTGTTTAAGGAAGAATAGGAATAGACTAAATATCGTATTTTAGTTCAAGAATTCCTAAAAACAACATGACTGCCGATATAACGATAAAATAAATCATCCCTACTCTCCACTAAACTTCATCATTTTTCATACGCCACAGAATCGCCTGTAGCACATATTTTGTTATGGAAATGTTCCTTTTCGCCGCTGCAATTTTAACCTTCTGGTGAAGACTTTCACTAATGTTAAAAATAAGTCTCTTCGGTGTTGTCATGTGAACCTTTTATTTATATATAAATATACCAAAATGCTCAATTTCTTGCAATTAAAATATTATCTCTTTACAAAGAGAAAAGTTTAGGAAGCATGAGAAAGGGAGGTTTTCACATGGCAAAGAAACAAAGATCTTATGGTATAGGAACTCCATTTAAGGATGTTTTCCCTACACCTATTATAGCGGCAAGAGCTCCATTAACATCAGATAAAGGATATGAAGTTGGCCAAGTCTGGATTCGTACATCGACAAATCAGGCCTGGACGCTTACAAGTGTAGTAAGTGGTTCAGCAACATGGGCGCTCTCGTCCCCAGGAAGCAGCGATATCGACACCCTAACCGGAGACGGCGGTGGAGCTATTAGCCTTGTTGCTGGTAACGTTACTCTTGCGGGTGGTACTAACATCACCACGGCTGGTGCTGGTTCTACAATCACATTCAATATGGATGCGGCCATTACGTTGGCAACATCTGTGACATCACCTATTTATACTGCTGCTGCTGGCTTAGCAATCAATGCTGTTGCTGGTAATGATATTACCATGAAAATGGGTGACGCCGCTGCTGCAAACAAAATTAGTTTTGTAGACTCTGCTGCTGCAGAAGTGGCTTCTCTTAATTCTAACGGTGTACTTACTGTTGTAAGCATGGATGGTATCATTGGAGCTGCTACTCCAGCAGCTGCCACCGTAACAACAGGTACAGCGAATACTTCATTTATTTCAAATACATACACCGCAAAAGCAGCGAGTGATTTGGCGATTAATTCAATTGCCGGTCAAGACGTTATCATCAAGATGGGTGATAATGCGGCTGCAAATAAAGTATCATTCATAGACAGTGACTCGGCAGAGGTCGCTTATATTGATTCTAATGGAGCTATTTCTGGTGTAAGTATTGCCTTCACAGGTTTATTCACCGCTGCTGCAAGTGCTACGATTGAGACTGCTGGAACAGCCCTTAATCTTGGTTCTGATAATGATGCAGGAGCAGTAAACTTAGGTGTAGGTACTACTGCACGTGCAATTGGAATTGGTAACTCTGCCGCAGCTCATGTAATCACTATCGGTTCAACAACCGGAGCGGCAGCAACCACTATTCAGTCTGGAACAGGAAGCCTTGCTCTTGCTTCTACTGGAACTGGTGATATCACGATCGACTCTGATGACACTCTCTTGTTAGACGCTGATGGAGTCCTCGAACTAAACTCTAGCGGTGCTGCAATCAACATTGGTAACGACGCAGATGCATTTGCAATCAATGTCGGTACAGGTGCAGCAGCAAGAACAATCACTGTTGGTAATGGTACCGGAGCGACAAGCCTTGTATTCGATTGTGGTACAGGTGCCTTAAACATTGGTACGAACGCCATAGCCCATACGGTGACTATCGGTAATGTAACAGGTGCAACCGCTGTGGCACTTAATGCAGGAACCGGTGGTATTGCTCTAGCCTCTACAGGAACTGGAGACATTACCATTAACTCAGACGACACCCTTCTTCTTGATGCAGACGGAGTTCTCGAATTAAACAGTTCTGCTGGCGCTATTAACATCGGTAATGATGCGGATGCACAGGCCATTAACATTGGTACTGGAGCCGCGGCTAGAACCATCACTATTGGTAATGTGACAGGTGCAACAAGTGTTGTTATTGACGCAGGAACCGGTGCTGTAAATGTTGGAACATCTGCAACAGCGCACACCACTACTGTTGGATCAACTAACACTACTTCTGCACTTGTTCTTCAAGGAGGAACTGGGGACATTACCGTTACAGGTACTGTTAAAGAGATTAATGCTGAGTTCTTGTATTCGAGTGGTACAGACCTCGTTGTTACTCAATCTCCGATTATGCAATCCAACTTAACAACTGGTGCTGCCCCAACGGGAGCAACCGGAGATGTG
>JAEORY010000252.1 GCA_016840645.1 Candidatus Borrarchaeota archaeon
TAACCGAAATTCCTGAAATAGCCGTAGCGCAGACAATATCATATTTGAAAGCGACTGGCTTAAAACTCGGTCTTATTATTAATTTTGGTAAGAGAAGACTAGTGGATGGAATTAAACGGATAAGCATGTAATTTGCCACAGAGGACACAGAGGTCACGGAGGTTCAGCTTCACGCGGGCGATGACGCCCTGTCAGGTCTTTGCTTTAATCTGTACTCTAAGCGAGCTTATGCGCTCAGCTTATCGCTCAGCCCTTAGCTGCTATGCAGCCGTGTGTGAAGCTTCATGAAAGTTCTATCTCCTTTGTTGTGAGGGCATGGAGGACGGCTGGCGAGAGACGGGAGAGGGGAGAGGTCAGAAGCCAGAAGCCAGAGGTCAGAGGTCAGAAGTCAGAGGTCAGAAGATAGAATAAGGAAAAATTAAAAAGTAAAAAGTAAAAAGGAAAAATGAAAAATAGTGTATCAGGTTATCAGAGGACCAGTGGGTAGGAAATCAGGAAAATCAGGATATCGGGAAAAGAAACTAAAGAAGATTGGTTCGCAAAAAACTGTCTGTCGGGTAAAATAATTTAACGGGTGCCTTTAATTTATTCTTGCCACCTGCTTCTTCCTACGCTTAAGTACTATAACAGTTATAACAAGGATTAATCCTGCAATGACAAAACACCCGATTCCGATAGCTTTAAGAATCAATGCTGGTATTAGCATGCACGCACATGTTGCATATTTTCCCACAATAGTCGGTTTAATCCCAGCGGAGTAATCATCACGACTATCGATTTCCAAAACTATCGTATATTTTCTATCACCCTCAAGTCTTCTGCCAGACAAAATATACCACCTGTCTGCCCACTTCCAGTCGCTGCGATTGAATTTATCTGACGTTGTTGTGTTGCCCTTATCATCAATAAAAGACACCCTTCCGGCAAGGCCATTAAAATCATCAGATTTTAATACTTCGCCCTCCGATTGAAGTTCAAGAATAACGCCAAGATGAACTATGCTTGCATATTCGAAAGAAGCCGTATACTTACCACCATCTGATAAATCAAGTGGTATCGAAAACAGCTCCGTCTCTGCAATAGCTTTACACTTATCACGCCACTTCTCTGCGTTAAACAACTGCAAACACCCAAAAATTAAAAGGAATGCGACGACTATTCCCACTAATATTTGGACTATTATGATCTTATGTTTCATGCTTTTTTCAGCATTTCCTATATGAACTATTAAAGATATATTACAGTCACCAGCATAGTATAGATAGAGGTCTATATTGTCAAGTTGTGGTCGAAAGAATGTTTTTTTCAAAAATAGTTGTTGAGATATAAAGTAAATAATGTTATGTTTTTTTTCGGAAACATCTATGTGTGATGTTTTAAAAGATGGATTTAATTATTTTAAGGGGGCAAAGGAGAATCATTATGGATATCTCTGCTTTTAAATCGTTCTTGCTGTGGTGCATGATTGTGAACGCGGCCGTGTTGCTTTTAACGTCTATGATGCTGGTTTTTTTCGGTGACTTTTCCTACCGAATGAACCACAAATTCTTTTCAATCTCCAGGCAGGAGTTTAACGTAATTTGTGTCAGCTTTTTGGCGTTATACAAGATCGTTTTCCTGACTTTCAATCTCGTCCCTTACATTGCCCTTGTGATTATAGGATAATGGCTTGGGTAGATTTTAGGTGCTGTGTTTTTGGTGGTTTGAGTTAAGAAAAAAAGTGGGCCATTATGGAAAACTTAATTAAAGAACTGGAAAAGGAAATATTATATCATAATCCAAGTTTCAGAAATCTTTTGGGTACAGGATTATCGAAAGATGAAATTGATTTACATCTAAATAAGCTGCCTTTTAAAATTAGTGATGATATCTATTATTTATACGAATGGATAAATGGAACTGATTATAAAGCAGAGATACTACCGAGTGGATATTTGCTCTCACTTGAAGAGGCTGTGAATCAGTTTGAAACGATCTATGCTATGAAAGAGGAATTACAAGAAATCTTTTATGAGCAGTACTTCGATTGTTTTCGCTTCTTAAGTGATATGTCTGATAGCGGTTACTCATTTGGTTCTTTAGAGCCGCCATGTAATGGGCAAATTATTGGTTTAGGAATCCATCATAATTCAGAAATTGCTTTTAAGAATTTATCTGATCTATTAGAGACGGCAATTATTTGCTACCAACGAGGAGTGTATAGAAAAGATGATATTCATGATTTTGAGCTATATTTCAAAATAGGAAAAGAGCTTAATCCGGATTTAAAATATTGGTCTTGGGAATAATAGGGACAGTCACCTGTCCTTCAATAAAAAAATCCGGTGGGATGTTGCCATCGATAATTATTGGTGGGATATTCCTTGGATTTATTACGCTGGTGGATTTCAAAAGACTTTTTGTACAATGAAACAGGAATTTAAGGTGGATACACTAGGAAATGCGTATGTAAGGAAAGACAATTCAGGTTGGTTTATAATTATCATGGTTGGGTTTCTCAAGGTTACTAATTGACAGTGCTCAATAAATTATAAAACTATAAAAATGAAAATATGGTGAATTATGAAATCGATGAAGATAAAATTTTGTATAACAAGTTGCTTATTATTGCTTGAGATACAGGTATTTGCTAACACGGACAATAAGCATTTAGATGCTTTGCAAATGGAATTCATACAGGACCACAACATTATACAAACCTTGGACCAACAAAAAGATCTGGACAGATTAGAGCTGGTCGCGGTAGAAATCGAGACAGCGTGGTTTATTAAGGATAAGGAGCGCTATGGATATTTAATGCTTGAGCTATGTAATGCTTTTGCATCTTCTGATTTCGGAGATGATAGACAGTATGAGTTGGCGAGACGATATTCTTCAATCGCTTTAAAGAAGTCAGCGATGCTTGAAGAGAGTGAGCAGATACCGTTGGAAACTGAGCTGAAGCTACTACTGCACGTACAAGATTCATTTGATTTTGAGGAAGTGAAGGACAGTAACGATTGGTCTTATGCACGCGCAGAAATGGCTGAGCTTTATTTTCATGGATGGGAACGGCTGGAAAACGCTATCGATAAAAATTGGGACCCTAATGACCCTAACCTCAAACCTCTCTCTCGCCCTCCTGGAATTAAAAGATGGGCGTCAGGGATGTCACCTAATGCCATTGAAGATCCTATCCTTAGAGCTGAATATGAAATATCCCTTGAAAGGTATCGGCAAGAAGCAATGTATCATAATAAACAGTACGGCTTAAGGGACCTGAAAAAATATTTATTACCATATATTCAAGAAAATCTTATTAGATTATATTCTGGCTCATCATTTGATTATTCTAATTTAGAGACACAAGTTTTACAGTCTGATTTAAAAGCTCTTGTGGACAGTAATGATGTAAAGGAAATGATTTTAAATGGTGTCCAAGACAGACTAATTAAAATTGAGTCTGAAACCAAAACCAAAGGTGGTCTTGGCAGTGGGAAGACAATGTCAGAATATATAAAACAGAGAGAACTCGATTAAATTCGTGACAGACAATAAGCAATGCTTCAAAAGCGTTAACGTAAAATGGGGTTTATTTTTCATTTATTTATTAACGCTTTTTTTGATAATAAAATATGCATGAATTCTGTCAGATATTTGTATTGGTGGTTTATTCAGGAGAAAACATTATAATTGGTTGCAAGAATTGAAAAAAAATGAGCGTTTTAGTGATGTTAAGTGATGATATATGCTTTCCCTGCTTTAGATTCCAAGACAAGCCTAAAAACTCAAAGAAATTATCACAAGAAGCCTTAAAAAACATTTTTTTGTGGGCTGGAGAAAGGGCCTCTAAACTACCCGACATTAAATTCCTTGTTGGGAATGAAGAGCCTCTGGACACATCTATTTCTTCTGTTTTAGAGGATTTCAGTGAGCAGATAGTTGTTCCTCTTCTTCCCATCGGTAAACAGGAAGAGCTTGTAATCCCCTTTTCAATAGAACAAACAGTAGTTGCTGAGAACCTGCATAGTCTAGTTGATCTTGCTGATGAGATTAAAAAACGTCCCGCTATACTCCATATAGAAAAAAAAGAATTTGAAAACTTGAAATCGCAATTTGCGACATCAAGTTCAGGGTGGGGAGGAAGACGTAAATTACCTTACGCCTTCACCGAGCACGGCGCAATTATGGCTGCCAGTGTATTAAACTCCAAACGGGCCGTTGCTGTGAGTATCTATGTTGTTCGAGCCTTCCTTCAACTACGTCAGATTTTAATACCCTACAAGGAACTTAAACCAAGACTTGAGCAACTTGAAAAAAGGCTGCGGGCCCATGATGAGCAAATTGCCGCTTTAGCCGCAATTCAGCAGTTAATCTCGGCAATCGAAGAGAAGCGTAAATCACAGATAGGCTATCTTACGGAAGCGAAGGGGCACAGGAAAAAAGTCAAAAAGAGGAAAAGAAAGAAGAGAAAAACAAAAGGCAGAAAGAAATAGAATGATGTGTGTCTCGGCGGTGAAAAGTTGGACATTGATTCCTCGCCGCCAGCCGCTGATATTTTTCCTCTTCTTTGATGCCGGAAAGTTTGTCTTAAATTGTGCTAAAAAGCAATAATTTTATCTTTTTTGCTTGATTGGATTTTTGATTAGAGGTATAATTGTATCGGTTTTTTTGAGGAAAAATCATGCGAGTCTGGGTGCAAAATGGTAAATATTATTCAACGTGGGGGTAATTGTATGTTCTGATTTTTTAAGGAGAAAGAGAGATGAGAAATAGAATAAGTATTTTTGCCATGTCAGTTTTAAGTGTTTTCACTTTTAGTTTGACAAACGTAAAAGCTTTAACAATTTTTGATAATGGACAATACAATTTAATCGATTATACGATTGCAGATAACATTGAAATATATAATAGCACTCAAGGAGAGAGTACCAAGGTTGATATAAGCGGAAGTGTAGGTCAGTGGGATTATAGTAATGGTTATACTCTTGAGGGTGGCTATGTTGATGTTTATGATAGTAGTGAGGTTTGGCTTTCTGGAGCGGATATAGAGGGAGGGATAAATGCCTATGATAATAGTTCTGTGTATATTACCGATTGCGATTTATTTCGCTTAATCCCTCCAGATCCTCCCGTATATCTTAAGGGTAGTGTAAACTCGACAATATATATGAGCGGAGGACGTGTAGAACAATTACAAAGTGACGGTTTTGTCGAAATTACCGAAGGTAGTGTTGGTAGTTTTTATTCAACCTTACAATCATATGTTAACGGTGTTCTGAATATGAGCGGCGGTACTATATATGGAGATGGAGTGGATGATGGATTAAGAATCGGTGGGACGGCTTATGTATCCGGAGGAACAATAGGTCGGATGGATAATTATGGTGAGCTTTATGTTACAGGCGGAACTTTTGACTATCTTTTTGCTAGCAGAGAAACATTAATTTCAGGCGGTGAATTTGGATTTATAGCGGCTCTAGGTGAAACTATTATAGCAGGTGGTCAATTTTACGAAATAGAACTTTGGGATACCTTAATCATAAGAGGTTCTGAATTTTCTATTGATGGAACACCGGTAAAAGACGGCACATTTATTTTCGATGGTGAAACTGATGATGTTGAAATTTCTTGCATATTAGCTAGCAATGAAAGTTTTAGTCAAACAATACAGGGATATGAAAATTCTATGATTATTCTTGAGGCTGTCCCTGAACCCAGCACCATAGCGCTTTTAAGCCTTGGCATATTGTTTATAAGAAAAAGAAGATGATTTTTAGAAAGGAAAAGAGAGATGAGAAAGAATCTTATTACATTTATGGTTTGTTTAATTATATTGATGAATGTTGCTTCGGCGGACCTCATCAGGGGGATTGATATCGATTTTGTAACCATCGGTAATGCTGGTAATCCTGGTGATACGAGAATAGATTATCCTGATAGCGCAGAACCATACGGTTGCGGTGCAGTTGATTATATCTACAAAATCGGCAAATTTGAGATAACCAATGGCCAGTGGGATGCGTTTGTCTCAGCGGCAGGCACACCGACCGGCAATCCGAGCACTGCTTATGATGAAAGTAGCCACTGGACCGGCACGGATGTTCCAACCACTATGAGCTGGTATGAAGCAGCACAGTTCTGCAATTATCTTACAAGCGGCGACAAGAGTCAGGGTGCGTATCTGTTCAGCGGCAATAACAACAACCCTGGTGATTATCTTGGCATCGA
>JAEORY010000253.1 GCA_016840645.1 Candidatus Borrarchaeota archaeon
GACATTTTCTTGAGGTTTTGTGGCGTGTTAGTGGTAATGATTTTACCTTTATGTAAGAAAGCTACTCTATGACAGATTTCTTCAGCTTCATAAAGATAATGTGTGGTCAAGAGCACTGTTTTCTTACGCTGTTCAACAAGATCTTCTTGTATGAATCGCCGTATCTCACGAGCTATATGTACATCAAGTCCCAAAGTAGGCTCATCCAGCAGGATTACATCCGGATCGTTGATTAGTCCACGAGCAATCTGTAGTCTCTGCTTCATGCCTTTGCTAAACCGTTCCACTGGCTCGTGCTGCCTTTCTATTAGGCCTACCAATTCTAAGAGATCATCAATCCGCCGATCTACTTCTACTTTGGGTACATTATATAACTCAGCGAAATATCTAAGATTTTCTCTGGCAGTCAATCTGAAATAGAGCATTCTTTCACCTCCTGCCACCATATTCACTATTTTTTGCACATCTCTGGCATTGTCCACTACATCATATCCTAGTATACTGGCTTTTCCGGATGTAGGAAGCAACAATGTACATAATATTCTCGTGGTTGTAGTTTTGCCAGCTCCATTTGGACCCAGAAGACCAAATAATTCACCCTTCTTAACAGAGAAATCTATATCATCTAACGCAATAATTTTTTTCGACTTCTTAAAGGAGAATCTACTTTTGGCTGTTTCAAAGACACGCCTAAGATTCTCGCATAGAATGGCATCCATACACTGCATGGCATTGGAGGGATATATAAGATTACTGCATCTTTCTCCGAAAAACTACATTCATATCTGTGAAAATCATACTAAAAGCTTATATATTCATAATTATGCTAGATTAACAGAAAGTATTATTAAGATAAGTGTGGTCGATATTGGAGGATGAAATGAGAAGTTCTTCGAATGAAAATCCAATCAGAAAGAGTATAACTATTTCATCTTGTATTAGAATCTTCATTTTTTTTAATATTTTAACGGAAGCCTTTCTGCAGAAACTGCATGCCTCTAGTGGCAGGAAGGACGAGTGAATATGGAAGACTTGATACTGGCACATGCAACATTGGTACCTATGACAGATGAAAGTCACTATCTGCGGGATGGTGCTTTGTACATCAGCAACAACAGAATAGTGGAGGTGGCTCGAACACATGAAATTTTAGCCAAATACTCAGGGCACATAATAGATCTTGCTGGAAAACTTGTTATACCTCCTTTTTTGAATGCACATCATCACCTCTATCAAACAGGTATTTCCAGGCCATCTCGTGATAATTTGCTAGCTTGGCTCACAAATACGCTCTTCAAGGAGGAGTCCTCATTAGAGAAAGAAGAAGTCTTTGAAAGTGCCTTACTTGATAATAAGGCCTTTTTAAAGTCTGGTGTTGGCTATCTAATACTACAAGAATCTCAATTCTTCTATGAAACAATAACTGAGGCTGTCAAGACTTGTAAGATCAAAAGCCTTATTGGGAGATACTGTGGAGATAACATGTCAGTGCTCCCTGATAGTCTATGTGAGTCTCCTGAAGAAAGTCTAAAACGATTAGTGCATTATCGTAAAAAATATCAGGATGATACTTGTGTAAAAGTCTCTTTATCTCCACGATTTTTGCCAGCTGTAACACCAGCTTTCTTAGAATACATAGAAGACCATATGGATGAAGTCGGTCTCTTTTTACAGATTCATTTTAATGAAAGCAAAGATGAAATAAAGCTGACTAGGGACATACATCACAAAGAGCCTGCCATGGTCCTCGATAGCCATGGATTGCTAAAAAATGATACAATTCTTCCCCATTCTATTTACTTATCGGATGAAGAACTCACTATTTTAATGAAAAAGAAGCCAATAGTCACAACTTCCCCCACCACAAATTTGACTCTCTCAGGTGAAGTGGCGCCAATTGCAGAGTATCTGCAGAAAGGTATCCCAGTAGGGTTAGGACTCGACAGTTTTGCAACATCCAGAAGCCAGACATATATGCATGAACTCCATGTACTGCCAGGTGTGGTTCAAGAGTCACCAGAGACTCTTATTCCAAAAATATTGACTTCTTCTGCAAAAATCGCCTGCAAGATATTCGGTGGTGGAGTAATAAGAGCTGGGTCCTCTGCTGACCTCGTCATTTTCAATGTAAGACCATGTAATCCATGGAATTACGTCATTAACCATTTAAGTCCTGAAAATGTAGAATCCACAATGCTTGATGGAGAGGTTGTCTATGAACGTGAAAGTAAGCAATGAGAAATTGAGGATTGCAGTTAAAAGACTGCACAATTCCTTTTCAAAGGCTGATTCCATTCAGAAGGCCACTATAAGTCTTCCAGAAGAACTGGAATGGAGCTCCAAGGAGCATTTCCTCTATCTCTTTTACGGTTGTCTATTAGATTATGGAATGAGATCTTCCTTTTATCATAAGAATCTAAAGGAAACACATAGGGAAAAGCCAGAATTGTTTGATCCTGCGTACATAGTTGAGACTTTCCAGAGAAACGTACAGGATCTTGCAATTATCTTCAAGGAACTCGTGAGAATACGATTTCCAAATGAAGGGGCAAGACGCTGGCTCTCCCTGTCAGAAATCTTGCTAAATGAGTACAATGGAGACCCGCGAAACGTTTTCAAGCCGTTCATGAGTTTTGATGATGTTAAAGACGTTGTTTTTAGTATAAAAGGATTTGGACAGAAGACAGGAGGGCTACTCATACGTATCCTCTACGAAAACGACCTTATTGAGGTTCAGGACAGCATTAACCACATACCTATTGATCGACACGATATTCAGATTAGCATAAATCTTGGAATATTAGAAGATAACTACAGCGAAAATGGCAGAAGCAGTGCTATTGTTGAAGAGCTTTCCTTGATTTGGGTTAAAGCTTCACAAATGGAAAATATAGATCCATGCGAAACAGATAGGAACCTCTGGCTGCTTGGAAGCCTCTTGTGTTCCAAGGAAAAATGTAGTCAATGCCCCCTCGATGATATGTGTAAGCAATCTTGCAGAGGAGGATTTTAGATGAAACTGAAAGTATACCTGGCAGCCCCCATGTTCAGCGAAGCTGAACTGGAATATAACAAAAAAGTAACTGATTATATTCGTGGCCTTGGGTATTCAGTTTTTTTGCCTCAAGAAGAAGGGTACAGACTTGCAGAACTCGTGAAAGAAACCGGCCCGAGAAGAGCACATGAATTAATATTCCAGAAAGACTGGGAAAAGGTGGAGAAGTCTGATATTGTAGTCTTCATCTTAGACGGACGAGTTCCAGATGAGGGTGGCTGTATAGAACTCGGGGGTGCATTTGCCTACAACAAAGAATGCGTAGGGATCAAGACAGACCCGAGGTCACTCATAAAAGGTGAAGACAATCCAATGATCTTGGGGTGTCTGAAATTCAGAGTTGCAAAGGATCTAACCGAGTTATCCTTGTACCTTGAGGAAATAAGAAGAAAATTGAGTGATAAGAATGGGGAAAAGTAGATACATATCGTTAGTAGGGATCGACGGTGCTGGCAAAACAACACAAATTAGAAATGTGTCACGCGAACTTCGGAAAAGGGGCCACCAAGTGAGCTCACATCAGCAGTTCAAAACAGATCTAGGGCTAAAATGCAGGGAGGTCCTCTCAACCACTTTTGACCCTTATTTGCGTGCTTTCCTATTTGCTCTAGATCATTATGCTGCTAGGGAGAGAATTTTGGGGCTCCTTGAGAAAAATGATTTCGTAATCAGCGATAGGTCATTTTACTGTTCTGTTGCGTATTTGTCCCCCAGGGGAATATCAGAAACCTGGGTATTATCACTTTACCGGTATTTGCCTAAGCCAGATACTGTCATTCTCCTAGATATACCTATCGAGGTTGCAGCAGAAAGAAAACCCTTGGACGAACTCGTCCCAGTTAAGAACATGGACTTCTTAGGCCAGGTTAGAGAATACTATCTTGAATTAGCAGGAAAAGGCTTTTTGATTAGAGTTGATGGAAACATGCCTGAGGAAGAGGTAACACACACAATCTTGCAGTTGCTTACAAAAAGAGAGTTAAGAAAATGAGATCAGGAGTTGTTGGATTTTGTGAATACGATACATTGGAGTATATGGGAAATTCCCGATTTATTGGTGGTGGAGCTTTTTCTACAGCTATTCACATAGCTTTATGCGGAGTTCATGTCTCCTTTTTTACGTATTGCGGTCTTGATTTTCCCAAAAAAATAGTCCATGCTAGGCTAAAGTCAATAGAACAGTATTTTTCTTTCAATGATATACCAAGAAAGTGTACAGCAGTTCAGATTACCATTAAAAAAGAGGTCCAAGATCATAGCTGGTTGATAGCAAACCCTGGAGCATGGAATAATGTAAAACTGTCAGATTTCGATGACATTCCTAGAAAATGCAACGCAGTGTACATGAAACTCCCATACTATATAGCAGCTGCCCTCTCTGAGTATCTAATAAAAGATAGCTTACTGAACATCGCTATTAATCCACAGGGGGATTATCTCTTTGAACAGCTCAAAGGATTAGCAGCTGATCTATTGTTCTTCAGTGAAAGAGAAATCTGTAACGTAGCTAAAAGGACATTATCTACCGTGTTGCAGATTTTACCCACATTGGAAAAGGATGTCGTTGTTACAGTTGGAAACCGTGGCGCAGTATTGTATAGTAGGCTGGATAGCTTGTACTACTATGTACCTCCATTTGATGTACATGTAGTTGACACTTTGGGTTGTGGAGATGCATTTGTGGGCGGGTTCATATCATCGCGGATGAAAGGAGGAAGTGTCAAAGATCAACTTGCAACAGGCATCTTATGTGCAACACTTAACACACAAACATATGGAGCACTTCCTGATCCTCTCCCATTCAGGAAGCGTGAAGATGCCATTAAGTCAATAGAATCTCATGTTCATGTATTTGATGATCCAGTCTCCCTCCTGAAAGATATGGATGAGATACACTGCAGCGTATATGAGGCTTTACCTCTATGTCTTTTTGAAGTGATGAAATCTACATCTGAAAGTATCTGGAAGTATGATTAATAATTCCTATTTTTTCTAAATAGAGAATTACGGAGAACCAAAAATATATATTACAACCTCAGTAGTGAGTTCCATGAGTGAGAAGTATTATATCGGTGAAATTGTTTCTCTCAATGCTGAACAGATCTTGGAGAAGTTTAAAATCGGTGAATTTCCTGATAAAACCTTCTCTAAGTTATATGCTAGATGGCTGGGCATTCCAACACGGCCCGGGCTAGTTCTGGAAGTGCACTACGGGAAGATTCATAGATGCTATTGTATTTCTGAAGAAACTGAAGATTTTCTCAATTCTCATGACAGATTTGTTCTTATATATGATTTCAGAGCTAATTTCAATAATCTCCAGCAGTGGATGAAAGAAAGAGAAGTACGACCGAAACCAAGACGTTGTAATAAAAGAGATGTACTGCAGCAGATCGAAAAGTCAGTGGAGGAAGGGTTCACCTTTTCTGATCATTTCTTTCTCAATATAGTTCCCCATGCTCAAAGATATCCTTTCGCAGCAAGCACCATCAACGACGGATTTACATACATAGAGTATTCTGACCATTTTGAGGCAAGTCATGGCTCAAGAAATACAAAACTTTGCTCTTTGCGAGAAAAAGAATTTATATTTAACGAAACTGAACTTCCTTGCAGTTGTCTTACTGAAATTGATTCTATTACTAGGACATTTGTTAAACTTATTGGCTGTAACACATTGTGTGAATTCTTTATTATAGATAATAAGCCCTGTCTAATAGCCGCACAGAAAAGAAGTGGCAAGAAAATATTGCTTAGTATACCAAATGGGGAAATGAAGATTATATCACATGGGGCAATATGTGGAACAGTCAAATGGGTGAACAATATATCTATTCCAAACATCTGTGAGAAATTTTCTCAAGCTAAAAATAAATATGTTTTTTTGGCCGAAAAGCCCCACTCTGAATTCGTTGATCTTCTCAAGTTTGCAAAAGGCTTTATTTTTGTAGAAGGAAGCGTATTATGCCATTTATCTATTCTCCTTCGTGAAAAGGAGATTCCTGCAAGGATTTACAATAGAGCTTTGGAGTATAAAGATGGAGACAAAATCCTCTTGGACTGACTTTTCAAGAGAATTCTTGCAGTGCAAAATCCTTATTAGCTTTACGGGAGAAGAGATTTATCATGGAAAAAAGGTCACTCATA
>JAEORY010000254.1 GCA_016840645.1 Candidatus Borrarchaeota archaeon
ATTCGAGTACGATAGTCATATTGAAGTTTCGAAAGTCCAGCTAAGTCAGCAGCACCATATCCACATTTTTCACAAGCAAAAACAAGAAGTAATGATTTTTGTTTGCTTTCAGCCAAAAGTGATTCAATTTGTGGATAGAATTGCTCATCGCGCCAGTATCGAAGTTCTCTCGCTCCAGAGGGACATGCTGCAACACATGTACCGCAGCCCTTACATTCTATTTCATCGGTTACTGAAACCAGTTCCCCAGTGTCAGTTTCTTTCATAGTTATAGCATCGTAAGGGCAGGCGATTACGCACACCTTACATCCGCTACAAAGATTCTCGTCACATACAGCCTTGATTAGTTCAAGTTGAATCTCTTTCTGTTGTAGCAGCACGCCTGCTGCTGACGCCGCTGCTTTACCTAGCACTATTGAGTCGCTTATACTTCGTGGAGAAAGAACAGACCCTGCTACGTAAACGCCATCTTTTCGTGTTTCGACAGGTTTGAATTTTATGTGGATAGGCTCAAGAAAACCATCAGAAGAACGAGTCACTCCTGTTAGCTTACATAATTTATCAAAGCCTTCAGGAGGTTCTTGCCCTACCGCTAGCACTACATAATCGGAGTCTATCTCGAATGTAGTTCGTGAAAGGGTATCGCGTACTTGAACCAGAGCCTTTTCATTTTGGGCTGCCATAACCATTGGGGGTCTTTCTTCTGTCCATCGCATAAAATTGGTACGATATTGTTTTCTTGTAGTTAGATAGAACTCTTCCATATACCTTCCGACAGGTCGCAAATCCTCCTTAAAGAGGACAAAGGTTTGACAGTTCGGAAAGAGTTCTTTCACGGTCTGCGCATTTTTCAGTGAGGCACCGCAACAAACACGGGAGCAGTATTTGTTTCCATCTTCTTCTCGTGAGCCAACGCACTGAATGAAGACAACCCGTTTTGGTTCTTGATAAAAACTGCGCGTTTTAAGCAGTTCCTCGAATTCAAGAGAAGTTACCACTCGTGGAACAGTATTGTAACCGTATTCACCGTCCTTGGGAGTATATGTATTTGTTCCGACAGCTATAATTATAGCGCCAACGTTAATATCGGTGTTTTCTCCATTATTTCTCCTAATTTGTGCTGTAAAATCACCGATGTGACCATCAAGGGATTCCAACGAAGACTCAAGGTAAACCGAGATATTGGGAGCATTAGTTATTTGTGCTGTTAATTCATCCAAAATTTGGCTGGCTTCAGTTTTTTCTGGAAACACTCTGTAAAGAGAATTGAGACGACCACCAAGTTGAGAATCTTTTTCTACGAGGTGAACATTGAATCCTTGATTAGATAAATCAAGGGAT
Source organism: Candidatus Borrarchaeota archaeon (assembly GCA_016840645.1). Next base: position 1,342 of record JAEORY010000254.1, read on the forward strand.
GCCGACATTCCAGCAATTCCACCACCAATAACAAGAGCCTCGTTGACAACTGAAACCGTCCGATATGGCACAATCTCAAGATGTAGTGCTCGTGCAATGCCAGCCCTGATCAAGTCCTTTACTTTTTCTGTGGCTTCTTTTGGTGTCTGCATATGAACTTGCGCTGCCTGGTCTCTTATGTTCACGTATTCAAGATAATACTTACTTACTCCAGCAGACTCTAAAAGAGTCCTAAATGTTTCTTCGTGAAGTAAAGGTGAACATGCTGCTACTAAAACCCGATTAATATTGAGTTCCTTTATCTTCTCGCTAATTTGCTGTTGTCCTGGCTCACTACAGAAGAACTCATTGTTATCTACATAGATCACGCCAGGTAATGTCTTTGTATATTCCATGACTTCTGGTACATCGATGTAATTTGCGATATTGCCACCACAGTGACATACAAAAGCGCCAAGTCGAGCCTCACTAGAAACTTCGAACTCTGTTTTAGGTGTATCTGTTTTGATATGTGGTGGAAAACCAGATAAAAGGTTCACTGCAGACGATGCAGCAGCTCTTGCTTGAGTAACTGTATCTACAGCATCTTTTGAGCCTGTTGCCACTCCCGCGATAAAGATTCCATGTCGATTTGTTTCGATTGGATGATAACTGTTGATTTCAAGGGGAAATCCGTCATCGCTAATTTCAATGTTTAATTTTTGGCATAGTTCGTGTGTCCCTTCAGATGGAACAAATGAACTAGATAAAACAACAAGATCGATATTTTTGACCTGAGAGACTTCTCCAGTATTAGTATCTTCAACCCAGACAATCAAGTCTTTTGTTTCTTCGTTTTCTTGAATTTCAGCCACTTTACCGCGAATTAAATTAGGATTATAGCTATTCCGTGTGTCCCTGTAGTATTCTTCGTAAAGTTTTCCTGAGGATCTTATATCTATATAGCAAATGTCTGCCTGTCCTTTTCCTTTTAATTGCAGTTTATAGGCTCTAGCTTGTTTTAATGCGAACATACAGCAGACTCGGTTACAGAATTTATTGCCGACTTCCTTTTCACTTCTAGAACCCACACATTGAACCCATAATACCCTGTTTGGTTCTTTTCCATCAGAAGGTCTCACTATCTTGCCATTAGTAGGACCTGTGGGATGCATCATTCGTTCAAACTGAAGTGATGTAACAACGTTTTCGTAGTATCCATAGCCAAATTGTTTCAATGGTGTTGGGTCGAATTCATCAAAACCCGTGGCTACAATTATCGAGCCAACATTGATTTCGATGATCTCTTCGGCATCAACAAAGTTTATTGCTTCCGCAGGACACTCCATCTCACACATTCCACAATCTATGCACTGCTCCTTATCTAATCTAGGGATCTGGGGGACTGCCTGAGGAAAAGGAAGATAAATTGCTTTTCGTACACCTATACCCATATCGTATTCTGAAGTCACTTCAACTGGACATACTTCAAGGCATTTTTGACATCCTGTACATTTGTCTGAATCGACATATCTGGGGCTTTGTTTAAGTTTTACCGTAAAGCTTCCTGGTTTGCCATTTACCTCTAAAACTTCGGTAAGAGTAAACAAGCGAACATTGTCGTTTCTGGCAACGCTTGACATAAGTGGTGTAAGTGGTCAAGCCGAGCACTCATCGGTCGGAAAGATTTTGTAAACCTGTGAAAATCGTCCTCCAATTGTTTCTCGTTTCTCTACTAGAAACACCGTATAGCCTTGATTTGCAATATCTAGCGAAGCATACATGCCAGCCATTCCGCCGCCAATCACCAAGACACTTTCTGCCGCTTTACTTTCCAATGCATTCATTTAACGAACCTCCTACTTAGTGAACACCTCCAAACTACTCTGACTTAATGTTCGGTTACTTTTATTCAATTCTTCTTTGATGATGTCAGCGTAATGCACTTCAAAATTATAAAAAAAGGTGCGGCAACTGATGAGCACATATATCCCTATACACTTGTAATACTTGGTTAGATATTTGTCACATTAGCGATAACTGTCAACTACACCTGCTGAATAGGCAACAAGTCTCGGCAATTCTAAAACGCGAATACGTTCTCTGTAAGCCCGCATACCTAGACTATGGTGACAAGTCGGACATGACGTCACAATAAACTGTGCATCTAACTTAGCGGCGTCTCTTATGATCTCATCGGTTAGATCATTTCTTAAGGCAGTATAAGGAACGCGAATAGGTCCACCACAGCATCTTGCTTCGCCCATAGTTTCGGGTAATTCAACGAACTCAACGCCTGGAATACTTTCGATCAGTTTACGTGGGGCGTCGTAAACCAGCGCATATCTACCAAGGTGACAAGGATCTTTGAAAGTAACCTTTGCTTCGAGTGATCGCGTAAGTTTTATTTTTCCTTCATCGACCAAACGTTCGAGAACTTCCGTGATATGATAGGCTTTTGGTACATCTTCCGAGACTTCCTTATAATCATTATTGAAAACTGATGCACACATTGGGCATGCTGTGATGATGGTTTTAATTCCACGTGATTTGAAGATCTCAATATTTTTCTCAGATTCTTTCTTGAAGTCCTCTGTAAACCCTAGCCAATTGAGATAACCTCCACAACAATACTCTGAATCGAGCATTGTGAATTCTTCTCCTGCTTCTTTCAACAGTTTGATGCCAGCGAGTGAATTTTCTGGATAATCAATTGTTCCAACACATCCAGCATAGTAAAGAGTAGAAGATTCCTTTGGAAGGGCTGTAATTATCTCACCAAAAACCTCTTTGAATACGGCTGGATCCTGAGCGTGAGTATTTCCTATCTCCATTATGTTGCTTGCGATTGCCTTATGTTCATCAAGAGCATGACCATGCTCTGCTAGCCACTCTCTGACATGATGCATAACGTCTGTGACTTTGATTTTAGCTGGGCAATGCGTTTCGCAGAGTTTGCACAACGTGCAGGTATAAAGAATATCAAGGGCCCTTTGGTCAATAGGAAGTCCTCCTTCGATAAGGGCACGCTCAACCATAATTCTACCTCTGCAATTGAACGTATCGACCTTAGTCGCGTCAAAAATTGGACATGCAAACCTACAGAAGCCACATCTTACACATCTATACGTCTCAGTTTCGGAATCTTCGGAAATGACCATTTTTTCAAATCTTTGTGGTAGCATTGTGCCTGAAACTACATTTTCTTTCGTCATTTTAGCTTGCATCCTCCAATATGTTTATTCTTTGACCCGGAATAGGTATTATATGACCAGGACACAGTATGTTTTTAGGGTCAAAGGCTTGTTTGATTTTTTTCGTTAACTCAAGTACTGCCGCTTCATGTTCCACCGGCATCATCATAAGTTTAGAAACTCCGATTCCGTGCTCGCCAGTTACGGTTCCTTCCAAATCGACCGCAGCATGCCATAAATCGATTAAAGTTTGTAAAGCGCGTCTATGCTGATCTGGATCTCTTTCGTCCCAGAGAAGTATCGGATGTAAGTTGCCATCTCCTGCGTGACCAAAAGTCGCTATTTCAATTCCATTCTTTTCACTAACTTCATCAATCTTTTGGAACATAATGGGTAAGTTTTCGAGTGGGACACTTACGTCCTCCATACGAGCAGTAGGTCTTCGAAGAGTTAGTGCGGGAAATGCCGCCTTTCTTGCTGCCCACACTTGCTCGCATGTTTTTGCATCTCTCGCGACCTCAGTTTGAATTGCGCCCATTTCTTTAAATACTAATTCTAATCGATCAAGACGCATTTCTACATCGTCTCTATTTCCGTCCAGTTCAACAAGTACCACGGCACCACATTCAGGGAATTTTACCTTACCAGAATACTCCTCTACTGCTTTAAGTGTCTTATAATCCATTATTTCGGTGCCTGAAGGGTCAAAGCTTCTCCGAATGATTTCTCTGACGCACTTGCTAGCGGCAAAGGCTGTATCAAAATAACCACTTGCTACAAGGCGGATTTCAGGCAACGGCTGCATTTTTAGCATTGCTTTTGTTATAATACCTAAAGTTCCTTCTGAACCTACGAAGAGAGAAACTAGATCATAGCCACAAACGTATTTAATAGCTTTATTGCCGATGTTAATGACTGTACCATCGGCTAATACAACTTCAAGACCCATCACCCATTGTTCTGTAACACCGTATTTGACTGCACGAATTCCGCCGCTATTATTATTGACCATGCCACCAATGGTCGCCGTTTTATCGCTTGCGGGATCTGGCACGAAATAAAAACCGTGTGGTTCTAAGTAGTTATTTAGATCTAGACATACCATTCCTGGCTCAACAGTTATTAGAAAATTCTCCAAATCGAGATCTACAACCTTATTCATCCTTGCAAGAACAAGAATGAGACAATCTCCTTTAGCTGGAATCACTCCTCCACAAACATTGCTGCCTGCACCACGTGGAATGAGCGAAAATTCATACTTGTTCGCTAATTTCACTATAGCAGAAACCTCTTCAGTATTATGAGCGAAAGCTACCGCAGCGGGCATGCCCGTATCTATGCTAGCGTCGCGACTGTATATATACAGATCGATCTCGTGGTTTAAAACGTTGTCCTCTCCAACAATTTTTTTCAGTTCAGGGATGATCGTACCATCCCAATCTAACTTATGTTCCTTAAGTTCTGCAAGTGTGATTTTCAAGCCTCCTTATCTATGTGATCCCCTCAAATTATATGCCTTTCAAATGTCTGTTTTTTTTCCTCCAATAATATACCGAATTATTATTAGCCTGCAATTAATAAAGATAAGGTAGAGCAAATACTGTTTACGCGCGCGAATAATTTGAATTTATAAAT
>JAEORY010000255.1 GCA_016840645.1 Candidatus Borrarchaeota archaeon
CGTCCTAATAATTGCACTCGAAATATCCCTGCGCGTCCATCGTCGATAAACTCAAATTCACCAACGTAACCCGCTTTTTGAAGTACGCGTAAGGTGGCTGCAATTACTCTAGATGCTGGTTTAACTATTACTTCTTTCTTACCAACAAGTTCATGATTATAAACATTAGACATTGCATTTGCTAAAGTATCCATAAGAGTCATTTTAATCTCCTTTACCCAAATTTCTTGAAACCAAGTTTATCAGCCACTTCCCGGAAACAACGGCGACAAATATTTATGCCATGAGATCTGATCAAACCTCTATGAGTTCCACACCGTCTACATCTTCGGCTTCCCTTTCCAAATTTTGCACGTTCAGGCAAACATTTCACCTCTAATATTCACATTAAAAGAATTTCATTCTACGTTCTTTAACAATCTCAACACCAAACTCTTCTTCCACGAAAAGTCTCACTTCTTCTTTTGTAAGCCTATGCCTCATAGGAACAGAATGACGCTGTCGACGACGTCGAGCAATCCTATACCCAGGTCGTTCGAAAGATACGCATACATCCATCCCAAAAATTCCTAAATCCGGATCATACTGTGTTCCTGGAATATCAATATGCTCCTTAATTCCAAAAGAGAAATTGCCAAATTTGTCAAAGGAATTGAGTAGTAATTGATTATCAACAGCAACAATTGCTTTTTCTAAGAATGATCTTGCCTTTTCTCCTCTTAAGGTCACTTTACACGATATTGGTTCATTTTTTCGAATTCCAAAATCACGAATAGTCTGTTTTGCAATAAGATTTATTGGAGTTTGATCTATCAAACTTTCAAGAACGTTTCTAGCACGTTCCAATAACTCTCCAGATCTTCCTACACCCATATTCACAACGACTTTTGCAATTTTTGGGCTACGCATAGGATATTCTTTCCAATCGTTAAGTAATCTCTCTTTTTCTTCATCTGAAATACTTGACACTTTTTCTTCATCTGAAATACTTGACATAAGCGTTCACATTAGAATTTTTAGATTATGTTTTACTATGGCAAGGAAATTATTGGTTCATCTATCCCGATAGGGAAAGTATATTCAAGAGCAGTTTTAATTAATTCTCCTTGAGCATTTTCAAGCGTGACGACGCTTGCATGATGACCAATTCTTTTTTCAATTTCATTAATACGTCCTACTAATCCCGCGTTTTTGCCACCAATAATAATCGCGAGGACATCTTCTTCAAATTTAAAATGATTGATGATTTCTTGATTTGGGAGAACGAGTTGTAATACGTCTCTTGATTTATACGTATCTTCTACAGGATTGGTAGGATCTTGAACTTTCACCATAATATTTCTTCCATCGTGAAAATTCAATTGAATATTACCCTTTTTAACGGTGACCTTGTTTATTAATTGACATAATTTAAAGGTGACTTCTTCTTCTCCTATTTCGTGAAGGATAAGTTCCTTTGAGGGGTGTGGAAGAATTCTATAGAATTTGTCTATCTTTCTAATCTCAATAACATCCATTAGTCCAACAGGAAAACGTTCGTCTGCACGCACTACTCCATCAATGAGAACATTGCCTTCTGCTAGTATTTTTTTCGTCTCTCGATACGTCTTTGCATAACCTAACATATCACGGATAATAATTTGAAGTGGTATTGATTTACTTAGTGGATGTGGGCCTGGTCTTGTTCTTGGTGCCCACTTTGCCTCTTTTCTGTGGATCTGCCATAAACGCGGCGAAGCTAGCCTCTTTAAGTGTTTTTTACTTCCCATTCTCGCCATTTTAATGTTCACCTCTATTCTTCAAACAGTTCTTCCTTTCCAATTGCCTTTCTTTCGAGAATTGCTTTTCGTCGCTTGTCTTTTAAATCTAATTTAATAATCATCAAATTTGAGGGGTGAAAAGGTATATTGATTGTAGTACCATCCGCTTTGTCCCTCGTTGCACCATCAACAAAAACTTGCAGCTTCTTCAGATTTACCTCGCTGACCTTGCCCTCGACATCAGTTAAGCCTCCACGCTTAATGACGACCAAATCACCTTTTCTTACAGGAAGTGAGCGTAAACCCAGTTCTTCTCGTAATTCAGTTGATAAATGAACGGAAACAAGTTTTTGTCTTTGGTGAAGGTGCGCTTTGAATAGCGCTTTACGTTGCTTTCTCGGTTGTTTTGATTTGACTCTCATATAGGTGCATCCTCCTAAATAATCATCCTCGCAGTACTTGCGATTCGGGGCCACCGTTCAGCAGCCTCTTTCGCAACAGGGCCTCTTATATCACTTCCACGGGGTTCGCCTGTGGGTGTAGTAATAACAGCAGCATTTTCTTCAAAGTAAATCCAAGTGCCATCAAATCGTCTATAAGGCTTTTTTTGTCGTACTATAACAGCGTTAATAACCTGTCTGCGCATCTGTGGCGTTCCTTTCTTTACTGAAACAACCACCATATCCCCAACAGCGGCTGATGCAAGACGACGTAGCCTTCCTCCATATCTAAGAACTGCAATAATTTTCAGAACTTTTGCGCCAGAATTATCTGCGCATTTTAAGACAGCACCTAAAGGCAAACCTTTAGTAACACCTACTTTATAGGCACTACCAGATGCACGTCCTCTTTTTGACATTGAGTCATTCCTCCAATTTCTATAGTTTTTCAACAACGACAAAAGATACTGTTTTACTGATGGGTCGGCATTCCGCTATTCTTACTCTGTCACCCTTTTTTGCATCTATACAAGGTGGATTATGTGCGGGAATATGCGAAGTTGCACGCTCATATCGGTTGAACTTTCGACTATATTTCAGATAGTCTTGTCGAACAATGACAGTGTTATTCATTTTATCATTTTCAATAACCCCTGTAAATATCCTTCCTCGGATACGCACTGGGTTGAGCCCATGAAATGGACAATGATGATCCTCACATATACTCTTTGGGGGCTCCACATCTAGCCCAATATTTCTTATCATTCAATCTCACCGTTTTTTCTTTATACGATCTTCAGGACGTCCAACTAACAGTTTTCCCTCGATTTCAATGATTTTTCCATCAGGTAAAATGCAATGAAATGTAGAATACTTTTTTTGAACGATTTTTGGTTTTCCTTTATGGTAAATTACTAACGTATTCTTAGTTTCATCAATAATCGTACCGAATATACCACATAGTTCACTATGAGTGGACTTCACAACCTTTATTCTCAAACCAATGAATTCACGACTTAGCAGGATCTTTGTATTAAGGTTTAATGTCATTTTGATTTCGCTTCTTCTTCACGAATGATGGTAACTAGTCGGGCAATAGTTCTTCGTAATGCTTTTACTCGTCCAGGGCTCTCTAAAGCCCCTCCAGTTGCTATCTTTGCCTTATTTTCCATATATTCTGCTCTGAGTTCCATCAATTTTTTTAGTCTAGCAGAAGGTTCCATTGTTCTAATTTCTTTAGAACGTAATATCGTCATTAATCGGACACCTCTTCATCACTGTCAGAGTCCTTAATCTCAGGTTCTTTTTCAATTAGTTCGTCAATCGGGCTTTCAACGACCTCTTCGATACCCTCTTCATCAATTGCTTTTTCATCAGGTTTAGTTCCAGGAATAAATTCTACTTCGTCAGGAAGTACTCCCTGAGGGAGCATAATCTTTACAGTGACACCAAGGACACCGCTTTTTCGCGGCACATGGGTTGTTGCTTGATCTACATATAGTAAGGCAGGCTCGCCGCATTTTGCAACAAAACCTTCTCGAAATTTTTCTGTTCGAGCACGTTGGCTTGTAATCTTTCCTTTGATGGTAATTTCTACGCCTCTGGCTCCTGCTTTCATTACTAGTCTTAAGACGCTATATCCTGCGCGTCTAAAATGTATACCTCTAGCTAACCCGCTAGCAATTCTCTGGACCATAACTTTTGCATCTAACTCAGGCACATTAATTTGATTTACTTCAATCTGAGGGTTTTCGAGGTTAAACCGCTGTTCAAGGTCACTCGTAAGTTCTTTAACGCTTCGACCTCGGCGACCAATTATCATACCAGGACGTTCAGCATTAATAATAACACGGGTACCAAGTGGTGTTTTAAATATCTCCAAGTTACTATAACCCGCACGTGCGAGTTTGGATCTGAAATACTCGTCAATATCATTTTGTAATATGCCTTTTTCGATGAAATGATTCTTCGTTGGGATTTTTTTCCCCCCAGGTTTATCATTAGGATTTTTTACAGTCTAAACTCACATTTACTGTTCTTCAACTATAACCTCAATATGTGTTAACGTATTGAAATATGGTGACGATCGCCCAAAGGCGCGAGAAATATAGTTCTTAATTTTCATGGCTCGATGTGCCATAATATGAATAAGTCTACATCTGTCAATATCAAGTCCTTTATACTCCGCATTTGCTTCTACATTATCAAGGATCGCTAAAATCGCATTGGCTGCCTTTACTGGATACGCGCCTGCATACCATTTATTGAGACCCTTATGATGCGGCTTTTTTCTTTTGTGGCGCTTCAGTGGCACCATTTTCTTCATATCAATTACATCTTCGAGGAATTCCTTCGCCTTGTCAAGATCCTTATCTTTTAAAGCATTACAAATCTCTCTTGCATGCTTTGGTGAAATTCTTAAGTCTCTGCCGCTTGCTTTCGCAGTTCTGTCTGGATCCAGACCGTAAATTGAATATTTGTAATTTGGCATAGTTCTTTCCATCCAACAAGTATAAAGGTAGATGAATGCCTGTTCCTATTTTTTGATTTATTTAAAAAGTTTTCTTTGACGACGAGGGACTTTTTTTCATAACTCTTCTAATGGATGCACATTATCCAATATCACGTGGCAAGTAAAGAAAACAAATTTTATTGAAACTTCAGCATTATTTTACGTTTTTTATGCTTTATTGTAATAAACTTGATAAAAAGGATTGTAAGTTGTTAGTTCGTTAATTTAGTCCTTCAAAATATGTCAAATAAATAAACAGTACAAATGTTAAGCATAGAGGAAAAAAATGTCTAGTAACAGGATTAAGGAATTAATTAATGGATTAAGCACTGAACAAGACACGGAGATCATTAATGAGTTGATTTCAATAGGGAAGAATGCAATTGATCAATTGATTGATGCACTTCAACATGAGAAGTGGTATGTGAGACGTAAGATCTCGGAAATATTAGGAGAATTACAAGATAAAAGAGTGATTTCTTCCCTAATTGAAATATTAAAAGAGGAGAAAAATTCATACGTTAGAGAAACCTGCGTTGAATCTTTAGGAAAAATTGGCAAAAAAACAACAATTCCTTTCTTAATTTCACTTTTGAAAGATAAAGACCCTCAAGTGCGAATTGAAGCTGCATTAGCTCTCGGAAAGATGAATGCAATAAGAGCAGTACCATCTTTATGCAATAATCTGAGTGCAAAGAATGCGGGTGTTCGTTGGGCTGCAGTCAGAGCAATAGGCGCAATAAAAGATGCCAAAGCAGCCGTAATTCCACTAATATCATTGCTTGATGAAGAAAAAGAAAAAGAGTCAAATATTAGGGACTGGGCCGCTTGGGCACTTGGAGAGATCGGTGATACACAGGCAATAAAACCATTAGTTGAAGCATTAAAAAAGGACAGAAGCCCCGATGTTCGTCAAGAAGCTGATCTAGCATTAGAAGCAATTGCAAAAAAGCAAGGATGTTCAAAAGATGGATTGCTTTCTAAGTATAATTGTAACAATAGAAATAGTAAATAGGGTATTGCAGGGTTCTAGAAACCAGAGTAATCTGAAGGATGGAGATTTTATTGAAAAAAATTGAGGTATACATTGGAACATCACCTTTTATGGGGGCAGGACAGTTCGGAAGCCGCTCAAGAATTTATTATGAGAAGTTTTGGAATCAGCCAGAAAATATGATAAAACAATTTATCGTTGCAATAGAGTTAGGATTTGATGGTGTTCAAGCAGTTGCTTATCCAAGAATCTTAGATGCTCTTTATGTTGCTAGAGAAAAAACTGGTCAACATATTCCTATAATTGCATCAATTCCACCAAGAGAAATTCAAGAAAGTTTGTGGAATCTTGCAGATATGAAAGCTGAAGTAATACTTATCCATGGAGCAATCACAGACAAAGCACTAACGTCGAATGAATATGAGGGTTT
>JAEORY010000256.1 GCA_016840645.1 Candidatus Borrarchaeota archaeon
TAGGACAGAAAATAACATGATATTGACAACTATAGACATAATGATTTGTTGCGTGATAGTTCTTAGAAGGTGTCTCTATTTTCATACCAAAACAGTATATAGAAACTAGCTATATAATCTTGTGCATATGTCATCCAAAAAAAAACACGCACTTCATCACCACGCTAAAGCTGTGGTGCTTTCTTGCTTTTCACATGTAATTGTGAATTTTAAAGTTTTAACCTTTAGAAAAGCTAAGAACTTCAGTTGAATGATATTCTTGAGGTTGATTTAGCCCAATAACGTGCAAAAATAAAAAAAAGAGTGGCTTTTTAGCCTAATGACAGCAACATTCCGCAGTAGCGACACTGGCTGTGCCATAATTGCCGCTAATCGGTCCCCAGTGAGATAGTTCTGCAGATTGCGTTGGACATCCGGTTATAATTGCACATTTCCCATACAAGGGCTTAAACAAAACTTCGCCACCAACAGTATAAGAACCGATCTTGGATTGTCCTTGCTCCGATATCATATACGCGACAAGGTTCTGAGCCATTTCATGATTCAAGTCAGGATATATTTCTGGGTTTATCTGAATCATGCCATAAGGATTTAGCAGGATCGAATCACCCTCTGACAAGACTATAAGTGTCAACTGCCCTTTCTTGGCCAGCCAAGTCCCTCGATCGACTAAAATATATCCTTGTTGCTCTTCGGCTATAGTGAGTGAAGCACCCATACCTTGACCAGTCTCTTGATACCACGTTTCACCAACTGGGTTTATCCCCGCTTCCGACCAAATTGCCATTTCTTTTGTATGTGTTCCTGAACTGTCTCCTCTGCTAATGAAGGTTTCTTCTGCTGCTGCTATCATTTTAAACGCATCTGAAACATCAGTCATTCCAAGAATTCCCGCAGGATCACTAGAAGGTCCGATGACAATGAAGTCATTGTACATTACGCAAACTCTGTGAACTCCATAACCTGCATCAACGAACGCGTCTTCCCGTGAGCGTGCGTGCACTAAAAGAACATCTGCATCGCCCGATTCCGCTGTGGCTATAGCTTTCCCTGTTCCTACAGCAACAATGTCAACTTTTACGAAGTATTTCGCCTCGAATTCTGGTAATACATTGTCAAGCAAGCCCGAATCGTAGGTAGAAGTTGTGGTAGCTAAGATAACTTTAGGACGCCCATATTCATAAACTGCTAAACCTGCAGTCACACCGAGTACAGCAATGATAACTACTACAATTGCAATCTTCGTTCTTTTTTGAGTCCAAATCGACATTCCTTCACTTTCCTTAATTTTATCGTTATGTATGAATGAACATAGCGTATAGCGATATGAATATATATACCTAACGGTTCATTAATTAGCATCACGTTAAAGCTAACGGTTCATTAATTAGCATCACGTTAAAGGAACAATTTTTTATACTTACGATTATACCATTATGCGTAACAAAACATAATGATCAGATTATACATAACGTCATTTGGTGATATGATGCAATACTTAGAAGCTTTGGCCGACGCTCTCTATTTGATATTTTCACTTGATCCAGAAGTTTGGGGAATCATGATCCTTTCTATACGCGTTTCTGGTACTGCCACATTCCTAGCAGCATGTTGTGGAATCCCTTTAGGGATGATACTCGGTCTTCGAGTTTACATCGGTAGAAGGCTAGTCAATAATTTAGTCAATACCGCTATGGGTCTTCCACCGGTCGTGATTGGATTGTATGTTTTTCTAATGCTATCAAGAAGTGGACCACTAGGTTTTCTAAGTTTACTCTATACTCCAACAGCAATGATCATTGCCCAATGGATCTTAGCAACTCCGATCATCACAGGTATCACTATGGCAGCTGTTCGCAGTGTTCAATATAAATATAGAGATACCGCCTTATCACTGGGTGCCACAGAGACACAACTGTGGCTTACGATTCTCAAAGAAGCGCGAATTAGCATATTAGCGGGTATCTGTGTAGCGTTTGGACAAGCTATCTCCGAAGTTGGGGCGATTATGATGGTTGGTGGCAATATTCGGTTCAGTACACGCGCGATGACCACTGCAATCGTCCTGCAGACGAGAATGGGTATATTCGGCATGGCAATAGCACTTGGCATTATCTTAATAGCACTTGCTTTCCTGGTTAATTTGATCTTCACCACACTTCAAGAAGGAACTGAGGTTGTAAGATGACAATACTCAAGGTCAACAAACTCAGCAAGAAGTATGCGGAGAAGTACGCGCTGAAAAAAATCTCCTTTGAAATTGAGCAAGGGGGATTTTTTACCCTCATAGGGCCTTCTGGCGCCGGAAAAACTACACTTTTGCGCCTGATTAACCTTCTAGAGCAACCTACATCCGGGGAAATCGAGTATAATGGATGGTCACTTGACACACTGCCTAAGAAAAAAATGGTAAATGCACGGCGCGAGATGGGGTTTGTATTTCAAAATCCCGTAGTCTTTTCTACTTCAGTCAAAGCAAATGTGGCTTATGGTCTCAGTTTTCGAAATCTACCTTCTGATGAAATTGAAGAACGAGTTCATCGTGCAATTGACATGGTGGGACTCCATGGATTCAAAGAAAGAAAAGCGTTGACCCTAAGCGGTGGTGAGATCCAACGAGTGTCCCTTGCTAGGACGATTGCAACCGAGCCAAATTTATTGTTGTTAGACGAAGCCACAGCCGATTTAGATCCCGCGAATGTAGCATTGGTCGAAAATGTGCTTAAAAAATTCAATAAGGAAAAAGGCGTCACAATTGTTATGGCTACACACAATTTCTTCCAAGCCAAACGTCTCGGGGACAGTGTAGGATTTCTGATGAATGGCGAAATGATTGAGATAGGTACCGCTGACCAAATCTTTAATCATCCTCAAGATGAGCGTACGGACGCTTTCATCTCGGGAGAAATGATTTATTAAAATAAGTTGTGTTTGATAAAAATGTCCTCTGAAATTCAAAGTGACAAAGAAAAGCACGAGAAAGAGATTGAAGAAGTAGAAAATGATAACAGCACCTCACTTGAAATCTCCCCAAAATTTCGGCTCTGGTTAGAACTAGATGATAAATCACTTACTGAAGAAGATAAAGCGTTGCTTGGAAAAGGTGGCGCTTTACTTCTGAAAAAAATATCAGAAACAGGCAGCATTAGCGATGCTATCCGTGATGTCCCCTCTAAGCGTGGTGCCCGAAAAAAAACTGGTTTATCCTATCGATATGCTTGGGGTCTTCTAAAGAAGATAAGTGACCGTCTTAAGAAGCCTATTATTCAAAAATTCCGAGGTGGACGAAAAGGTGGAGGCTCTGAACTGACTCAAACTGGCGAAGAGTTATTGCGCTATTATACACGCTTAGAGAACCTCATTCAGGCAACTTTAGCCGATAAGGAGTTGTGGGAGGGGATAAGCCTAAAATTAGTCGATAAAAATCGCTTGGAAGGCGAAGTTGTTAGTGTTATGAGGGATCCTATCGTTGCAAAGGTGAAAATCGCATTAAAAGTTCCCGCCGTAATACATTCTTTAATTACTACTGAAGCGGTGGATGATTTAAACCTAAAAAAAGGCGATACCGTCAAAGCGATAATAAAAGCGCCCCATCTTTATCTTAATGTTGTGTAACTGAATTAATTCACAAAAACCTTTATTCAGATAATTAGATAGAATAAAAACCTTGAGAGGTTTGTAGTTTGAAAATAAGCGCCAGGAATCAAATTGTGGGTAAAATCATCAGTATTGACAAAGGGCAAGTGGCAGCAAATGTCAAGATTGAAGTGACCGAGCCCGCAACTTTGACTACAGTTATTACTGTTGAGGCAGTCGATGAGTTGAATATAAAGCCAGGTGACACTATCGAGGTGGTCGTAAAAGCCACCGAGGTAATGGTAGCCAAGGAATCGTAACTTTAACTTCTCATTAGTCTAACTTCTTATTACAGTTCCTACATTTTCCCCGTTAAGGGTCCTGGTTAACGCGTCCGGTTTATGTCCGTTAGCGATTTTTATTTCCTTTATATGCTTCGAAGAAAGAAGTAACTCCACTGCCCTTCTTTCAAGAACCATGTCCTCCATATCTCTTTCAAGAAGTTCTTCTGCAGTAATCTCACGGATGAGTTCAGCATTTGTGTTCACGAATGGGTTTTCAGTATAAAGTCCATCCACATTTTTCAGCATGATACAATTCTTAGCTCCAAGAACCTCTGCAATGAGAACGGCGCCCGTGTCAGTTCGGTTCGGTGGAATCGATCCCACCATTGGAGGTTGCTCATATAATGAATAGGTTGGGGTGCCATGAATCACCGGTAAAAGTCCAATGGCGAGTAAACTGGATATCTGCAACAGTTGATCTGTGTGTATCCTCACACCATCGTATTTCGAGAGGAGAATAGACATCATAATGGCATTTTGCTCACTAATTTTGCCGGCCAGTTCTGCCAGCACTCCAGTAGGCATACCTAATTCAATTCCGATGTCCATAATATGCCTCACTCTTACACCTCCACCAGTGACTACCAAAAGTTTGTTATTCTCGGAAAGCTTTCCAATCTCTTCAACTAAAGGTATGACTACTTCTCTACCATAATCGATGATTCCATGACCTCCTATCTTTACAACATTCAAATCTGGGACAATTCTGACTTGAGGGATGACATCAATTTTCTCGAACAATCCCTTCCGAACTAATGATTCTCCCTTTAAACCCGATTCCAGTTCACGACGCTTTGTCATTTTGATCAACTCAAGATGAGACATTTTGTTACAACATATACGGTTAAGTCTTCGCTTTTTATATCAGGCTTTATAACACTTGATATAATAGTTGTTATATCGATTTAAAATGACTTGATGTTAACTATAACTTTATATGTTTGGCTCGCATATTAATCATGTGATATATCAATTGATATACCAGTTGAATGAGGTGAATCATATGAAAATCTATGTGCGTGAAAGAATGAAAGTAAAGACTGGAGTAAAAGCACCAAGATTTCGTGTTCTTGCGGTCACAAATGGCTCAGGAACAGAAGCCCAACTGACTTTCCCATCAAGGATGCACCTTAGGAAGATAGAACTTGAACGGATTGCTAAGGATGTCGGTGCTGAAGTTGTTTATCTCCAGCCGATAGCTGAGGCAGAACGTGGAAAAATGAAATGAAGGAAAGCACATGACGGCACTCACTGACGATGAGATCTTTGATGCAGCCATACAAATTATGCTTTTCATTGATCGTTCTATTACCATCCACTTTAGTAAAAATACTATTCGTATACGTTTTCCTACGACGCGAAAATTAGCGGAGCATTTACAAACTCCACATTACTATGTGCTTCCGTATTTCGCCACAATGGAGAAGGATAACCTGATCATAAGAGTTGAGCGAGTTGGTATCTCTACCACAATGCAAGGTACCAGAAAATTAATTGAATTAATGGCCGCCAAATATAAAGAAAAGACCGAAGCTGTTATCGGAACTACACTTTTCGAAGAAATTCAAAAACGCGTAATGATGGAAAACCGAAGACAAGACCTATCTTCCTGAATCAAATAGCGAATTAGATTAAAAAGATGGGCAAACTAGAAATCAAAAAAACGTTATTGTGACTTTAAGCGTTTAATAATTGGTGGCCTTCCTTTGTACAGAATTCTTTGGCCACAGTGAGGGCATTTTACGCCAGGCAAGGCTTCTGTAAGGCTAATATCAACCTCTTGCTTGCACTTGTAACAAGTGTACACCATATAAGTTCACCATCAATTTTTCTTTACTAACTCATTATAAAGATTTCCTTAGGTTCATGTTTACCAAAATGCTGTTTTTCTCTTTCGGTTTGAACTGAATTTTTTTCTGGTATCCGATACGTTATTTAAGAAGTTTTCAATTTCATATCATGAGATTCATTAAACGCAATCTAGAGGCAATTATATGACCATACACGGATTTTTTGTAGTTGAAAGGATGAGAGAAGCGTGTATCTATTATTATCGAGAGCAAGACAGCAACCTGAAACTTGATCACTCAACTATTGGGCCATTTGCTAGTATTATTGCAAATATTAGTGAAACGTTTAGAGCAGACGGTAAAGAAAAATTGCAATTCTTTATCACATCAAACTAC
>JAEORY010000257.1 GCA_016840645.1 Candidatus Borrarchaeota archaeon
TCAGCAGCATATCAAAAACGTAACAATCCCTAAAACAATATGGCAACCAGAAAATGTATATGGAAACTATAGCTTCGGACTTGTTAAAAATCCAAGAGGTGTGACTATAAATAGTTACGGAGACTATGTTGTTTTAATCAACAACCATAACTCAAAAAACCCCACATACAATCAATTAATTAATTTTCTAAAGAATGATAAAACAGACGCTTTTCCCTATATTTACGTGATAACAAACGTTGAAACAAGATACGGTTCCGCTGAAAGCCACGTTAACATAAGCTACATTAAAGAAATTATTGACGGAACTGAAAAGATGAGGAACCCAAGAATATGTGCAGATTTCGCTGAGATGCTTCATAACAAAGCTGAATTAGCTCGTCATAGATGCGGCTACGTTTCAATCGACTTGACAGGATATTCTGATCCCTATAACTTGGGAATTAGTAGCAATACAAGTCATGCTTTAGTGGTGTTTAATACTACAGATAAAGGATTGATTTTTATTGATGATACAGGCACCATTGGTGGCGCACCATCAAACTGTGATAAAATAGTTAGAAACCTGGAAGTCGGTAACGATTATATCCCCGAGAGCTTATTTCCAGAACCTGGCTGGAAATCAAAGTGGGAAGGAAGAGGAGAAATAACTTCGATTAAAATTACATGGGATGGTGAATGGAATTGATATGTACGCGAGCAAAGTCTATGCATCTAGACAAGGCTCAGCAACCACCTATTCACTATACTCCCCTTTTCGAATCTTAGTACTAGTAAAATACTCTGTTAACCAGAGGAAAAAATACTAATAATTCTAATTTTATATTTAATTGAAAATGTCCTTTGAAAAAATATCTGAAAGTTATAAAAAGAAAGGATATTCAAGAAAAAATAAGCGAAAAACAAAACTAGCGGAATACGCAATTTTTCTAAAAACTGAAGAAGGCTTCTTATGGGATACCACATCTGGAGAGTTTGTATATCACATCGATGGAGACGTCACACTAGCACATACTAACGATTTCTTAAAAAGATACCAAAAAATACACGAAGACATGAATTTCGGAGAATCCGATAAAGGCATTTTAAGCTACACAGGAAATTTAAACACAAGCGAATTCCGTAAAAATGCAAGAAACTTACTAGACGAAGAACAATATAAAAACATGAAACTCAAAAAAGAAAAAACATCCACAAAAACAACAACTCAAAAACCGATAACAAAAAAAACTAGAAGCAAAAGACCTAAATTAGCCAAAGCACAACAAACATTGATTCTAAAAAGCCAAGACTATAAATGTGCTCTATGTAAATGCGACATTAGTAAAATTACCCCAGACTTCGATCACAGAATACCCTTAGCTCTAGGAGGAAGCAACGCATTAACAAACATCCAAGCACTATGTCCAAACTGTCACAGAGAAAAAACAGCAAAGGACAGTCTAGAGATAGCCAGATCCAAAAGATAAAGTATAACAAAACAAAAAAGGATTTTATTCTTGTTAGAGAAATAAAGATAACTCTGCCTACATCTGATAAACTATCGCGCCACGCGCAATATAGAATTAATTTCCCCCAAATATGCTTTGTAAACCGACAAAATTAGACGATAGCTTGTATCTCTCTCCCTCCACCAATCTTAAAAAATTGAGAGAATAGATTTTGGAATATGAATTAATTGTTAATGGGCCGTCTAAACTGATGATATATACCATTTATCTGTGACGTCTAGTTTCAGGAAATCTTCTTTGGCTCTCTCTAGCTGCTCTGTAGTTACTGGAGTGTGAGGTTCTCTTACATCGTACTCTATATTGACGCCTCTTAACCTCCAGATGGCCTTGTATCTACCCCAGAAACTGGCTCCCATGAAGTACTCATCTATGATGTTGAACATCTTTACTATCATCTCATGATAATATAATGCCTTTTCATGGTCGCCCCTCTCGAAGCTATTTTTAAGTCCCAGTATTAGATGGGGAAAGGCCTGGAACTCAGCTATCAACGCTCCGTGGGCTCCCTGTGTTAGGAAGCTTAGGTAGGCGGCTGGGTTTCCGGTGAATATGCTGATCTTTTTTCTCAGTCGGCGTATTATATCGCTATATCTTATACTGAAGAAATCATCCTCTTTATAGCTTACAACATTTGAGAACTCATCTGCCAGGCGCTCAATTACTTTGGGGCTCATGGTTCTACCGAATTGCGGGTTATTATACAAGATGATTGGAATATCCACCTTGCTGGCGACCATATCGAAGTGTCGGTAAGTCTCTTCATCCGTTGCCTGCTGTAGAAGTGGAAGACTTAGCATGACACCATCACAACCGAGATCCAGTGCCTCTTTTGTATATTGTATGCTCTCTCTCGTCGTTATTGCCCCGGTTCCAGGGATAACGGGTACCTTACTGTTTGCTACGTCAAGAGTTATTTCCCATATCTTGAGCCGCTCTTGGTGAAGAAGGTGGGTGAACTCACCCGTGGCACCAGTAGGGACCAGACCGTCGCAGCCATCGGCAATGATCACTTCAATAACCTTTCGCAGCGTCGGCTCATCGACCTCATCATTCTTGAAGGGGGTAACTGGCAGACATAAAATGCCCTTAAATGAATTAGATTTCATGAAAACAATGAAACAGATGAGGGGATAACGTTTTCCTCTATTCGAAAGGGAAGCTATAGTCGAGATGTTGTTCATCGCGTATCGAGATGAGCTCTCTTTGAATACTTATGGGAATTGGAGCTCCTTTAACACGCCTCTCAAGACTTGTGATATATTCTTTTTCTCCCGCAGTGTAGATTCTGGATTGATTAGGAGCTTTTCTCGCTGATCGTAACTCTCTGAGAATAGAGCCTGAAGTATACTTGAAATCATCTAACTCGGTGAACGCCTTAACATCTATCGCTATGAAGAAGTGTCCTAAGTTAACTCCATTTATCGCACGTAGAAAATAACCATTTTGAAGAGCAGAGCTAAGTATCTCGACAACTGTAGAGTACCCGTAGCCCTTATAGCCACCCGTCTCCTCTCCGACTCCCCCTAGAGGTAATAAAGATGCTCTCCTCTTTACAAGCGCATCTAGAGTTTGAACAGGGTCAGTCATGTAATCCCCCTGTTCATCTATTATTAGACCCTCTGGTAGATGTTTACCTGTGCGGGCGTACACCTCTACCTTTCCCCTCTGGATTATGCTGGTTGCGCAGTCGAGTGTGAAGGGAAAATCCTCGTCGGTGGGTATGCTAAAGGTAAGGGGGTTAGTCCCGAGCATTGGCTCTACACCGAATGTTGGTGCGATTGCAGGTCTGGCGTTTGTTCCTGTGATGCCGATAAGCCCTTTTTTTGATGCCATTTCAGCGTAGTAACCTGCAATGCCATAATGGGTGCTGTTTCGTACAGCAACCATTCCCATTCCCAGCTCTTTGGCTTTATTTATGGCTAAGTCCATGCTTTTTTTAGCTGCAACCATACCCATGCCACTACCGGCATCGATTAAAGAGGTAGTTGGGCCATCCTTTATTACTTGTAACTCTGTGATAGGCTTCTGTATTCCTGCTAGAACACGATCATAATATACTGGTTTCAGGCGGTTTACCCCATGCGTATCAAATCCTTTCAAATCGGCATCTAATAGGACATCTCGACAGATCCTAGCGTCCTCTTCAGGTACACCAATTGACTTGAATACATCGTAAACAAATGGGTCTAGGATGCTGAAAGGCACCCAAGTTATATCACTCATATCATGGATTGATTAACGTATCATCGAAATAGGGCTTTCCCTAGTGCAAGCCTCCAACCTGCTTTAAGTCTTTGTCGTATGCACTCACTCATGTTTGGCTTAATCAAGTTTCTTTCATAGTCAACAGATATTACCTCTTTCAAGGTATCCCATAAGCCTACACCCAAGCCTGCTAATATTGCGGCCCCACGTGCTGTCGCCTCAATCATAGCGCTTCTTATCACTGGTATTCCAAGGACGTCTGCCTGAAACTGCATTAGGAAATCGTTCCTAGATACACCTCCATCAACCCTTAATGCTTTGAGGGTGAACCCACTATCATTTTCCATAGACTCAACTAAGTCCATAGTCTGATATGCTATTGACTCTAGCATAGCTCGCACAATATGTGCACGTGTAGTTCCCCTAGTAAGCCCTGTTATTATCCCTCGAGCGTACTGGTCCCAGTGTGGTGCTCCTAAACCGGTAAAGGCAGGTACTATATACACACCTCCGTTGTCTGGTATTGAGGAAGCAAGCTCATCAGTCTCTTCAGATGTACTTATTATCCCTAATCCTTCCCTTAACCACTGTACAGCGGCGCCTGTGGTGAAAATGCTGCCCTCAAGAGCGTATACAGGATTGTCGTCTATACTCCAGGCTATTGTCGTTACTAAATTCTCGCTCTCAACTATACGGCTCCCGGTATTCATTAACAGGAAGTTTCCTGTACCGTAAGTGCACTTGGATTCACCAGGATTAATTGCTCCCTGACCAAGTAAAGCTGCTTGCTGATCACCGGCGCAGCCTGTGATGGGTACTTTAGCCCCGAAAACGTTAGAGTCTGTGCATCCGATTAATCCACTTGAATTCTCAACCTTTGGAAGCATAGATCTGGGGACTGTAAATATATCAGAAGCTCATCATCCCATTCAAGAGTACGTACATTATAGAGTAGCGTACGGCTAGCGTTACTTGGATCAGTCGCGTGGACTCTCCCACCTGTAAGCCTATATATTAGGTAGGAATCAACCGTCCCGAATAGAAGCATACCTGCTTCTGCTCTTTCACGTGCACCATCCACATGTTCTAGTATCCACTTTATCTTTGGGGCAGAAAAATAACTGTCGGGTATAAGCCCAGTCTTGTTTTTAATCAATGGACCATATTCTTCACGTATCTGCTCCACTACGTCGGAGGTACGTCTGCATTGCCAGACTATTGCATTATAAATTGGCTCCCCGGTTTCTTTATCCCATATGACTGTAGTCTCCCTTTGATTGGTAACTCCGATGCATGAAACAAAGACGGGATCAATGTTGTTTAACGCAGCTTTTATCGCAGCAAGTTGTGCATCCCACAGAGTATCTGGGTTATGTTCAACCCAGCCAGAGCGAGGGTATATTTGAGGAAACTCACACTGTCCTAATGCACGTATATTCAGCATCTTATCATAGAGTATAGCTCTGGCACTCGTAGTACCCTCATCCAGGGCTAATATGTATTGGCTCAAAGATACCGTCAAAATGATCGATACTCAGCCTATTTGAGACTATCCAAGACGTTATCTCTAATATGTAGAACATCTATTGCATGCAAATATTAGTTAAAAATTTTAACAACACATTGGATAGCAAATCTGGAGAAATAGACAAATAATTTTAAGTTTATTTCCTTGTTAGATTTCTATACTGCAGCCAGCTGAACATTTGATACTTCTCTCTGGATATAGGTCTAATATCTCCTTTTTTAGTACGGTGCAGTGACATGGGGCTATCAGTTTTACCTCTTTTAATGCTTCTAGCTTTCTGAAACCGTGAAAGCCTCCTACTACTCCATATATATCACCAATTTTCGAGGCTTCTTTCAGAATATTATCTAGCCCTGGATGAGAGCAGCCTGTGATGACAGTCAGACCATTGTCTGTCTCCACTATCATGGCATGTTCTTTTATGAAACGTCCAAGTTCACCCGTAGAGTAGAATCCTTCTGATATCTCTAATGCTTCATCAACTTCTACCAGTGTGACGTTTGAGGAGGCAGATAACCTCCTCTTTAATCTGCTAGAGAAAGAACGGGGAATATACAACTCAACCTCTCCAAGCATGTTTAAAACCTGTATTCCTCCTATATGATCCCCGTGCTCATGCGAAAGAAAAATTTTATTTACGTTGTCGAGATTTACGGCTGCTTTTCGCATGTTGAAGATTAGAGTATCAAAATCTGCACCTACATCGAATAGCGTCTCTTCACCGACGAGACATGAGAACCCCCACCCTCGCTTATATCCCTCCATTGCCTCGTTATCGTAAAGAATCCTTATCTCCATCCAATATCATCTATATTAGAATAACACTAATGTTTTCTGTTTAACTCAGCGAGTTTCATATTTT
>JAEORY010000258.1 GCA_016840645.1 Candidatus Borrarchaeota archaeon
AAACGAGATTAAACGAATTTGTATTACACATTTTCATCAAGATCATGTATCTGGTCTCCCTGGTTTGGTCTGGACAATGTGGCAAAATGAAAGAAAACTACCGCTTGAAATAATAGGACCTGAAGGAATTCAAGACTTCACCATTTCTCTTTTAGAATTGATGAATACCCCTCTTCATGCTCTAACATATGATTTAAAGTTTATCGAAGTTATTGGTGGAAGCATGATTGACGATGCTATATCTGCAATAGAGTCAGATCACCAAATACAAAGTATGGCGTATCGGATTCGCCGTGAAGCATGTGTATGTTATTCTGGTGATACACGACCAAATGAAAGAATTGAAAATCTATCAGATGGTTGTGATGTACTGATTCATGAAGCCTCATTTCCAAATGACATGGAGGAGTTGGCACATAAATACGGACATTCTACTCCTGGAGACGCAGGAAAGCTTGCAAAAAAGGCAGGTGTTAAAGAAGCGTTGGTGTTAATACATTGGCCAGAGAAATATTTCAAGGAGAAAGCATCGTTAATTGTACAAGCAAGAACTTTTTTCGATGGAAAGATTATTGTACCATCCGATTTGGATACCTTATGCTTCTAAGATTTCAAGCAAAGAATTAAAATGTGAATTGAGACGTCAGTTTATATTTTTTAAATATCTCAGTAAACTATTTAGTCTTTACAAAAATGTGGACTTCTGGGCTGCCGTCTACGTAAATTATCTTTTCTAAGGAAGTATTTGGAATTTCGCTTATTCGATAATAATTATGACGATTATATTCCTCTTCATAATTTCGAATTATGAAAACACAAACATTATCATCAATAATGGGTTTGCTCTCTGCGTCCCCAGCAAAGTATCCATCAATTAGCGTAATATCGTAGATCGCTGGATAATAATCTTTTGTTAAAAAGGCAATTGACCACTTGAAATATGGAAGGGTAACAATAACTGTATTTTGTGAGAAATCATTTTCTTCTAAGAATTGTACTGCCTCATCTAGTCCATATCCAGAAGAACTGGATTCAATGAATTGCTGTTTTACTGTGTTTGGTAATCTTTCTTCTTTAGAGGGCTGTGTTAATGTTCCATAAAGATATGTTGATGTATCAAAGACAGTTATCAAGACGAAAAGTAGTACTAAACCCTTTATAATAATCTGCCGCTGTTTTGTAGTGCGAATATTTTTCACTTCTTCGAAAAGAGTAGTAATTACTCTACTACTTGCAATGTAGATACTAGGAACCGCAGGCATGAGATATCGAGGATAAAATCGGACTGCAGGCCAGAAAGATACGAGGACTACCGCGATCCAAATTAAGATTAGGATATCATCATTCTTCCTGCGTAACCACAATACAGGGATGAAAAGTAGCGTAAGAATGAGTAAAGGCCATCCAAGAAAATCTTGAATCCAGGAGGCAAGATAAATAATTCGTAAATAGATTTCCCATACTGAGAATAAGCTGACAATATCAACATCGACCCTACCTGGCGACCTATAAATGTCAAAATTATGTGTAAATGCCCAATAGAGATAAGGTGAATGAATAACTATAGCAACTACCAATGATGCCCAGAAAAATTTATTCTTGAATACATAACGATAGTTCCGGTTTATGATGAGGAATAGAACTATGATTATGAAGGCTATAGCACCGTTTTGCTTGGTATTGATTGCAAGGCCAAGAAACACTCCTCCAAGTAGTAAAAAAACATCATTTTCCTGCTTAATGCCCATATAGTATGTAAGAATCGATGCTGTTATGAGTAACGTCAATAATGCTTCTTGCATTGCAAGTCGGCTATACCAAACATGAAATATAGAAATACTCAAGAAAAGTGCTGAAATAAGAGCCGTTAGCCATTCATTATACAATTCTTTGGTTAGTTTCCACAAAATAAACACTGTAAAAATTCCTGAAATTGCTGAAATAAACCGAGCGGCAAATAAATTGATGCCAAAAACATGATAGGAAAGGCTATACAGAAAGGCTGAAAGGAAAGGTTTTCTGGACCATTCTACGGTGGTGTAAAACACGCTGTAAAACGAATAGTCACTTTGAAAGATCTTTAATCCCCAGTAACACCATAGCCCCTCATCATAGAAGATCGGGAGTTTTTCCAGATTCCATAGACGAATAAACGCTGCCAGTATTATTATCGCAAGAAGATAGATGTGTTCTTGGTTGAAAGTCTCTAGTTTACGAGTAGCTAAGCCAGAAAGCACCACCGGTTCAGTGTGGTGATGAATTACGTGAGTGTTCACTTGCATCACTTGCATCAGGGGGTCTCCCTAAGAGTTATATAGGCGGTATGACGAAGATAGTAACGGCAATTGGAGGAATAACACGTACACTTGTCGACAAGGTGCATACTCCCATTGCAACACAATCGTTGGCAGTACCTACGGGGCGTAGGGATGTTAAGCCTGTGGAGATATGACCTCCGTAACCCGACAAGGGGATCGAGTCCGTCGTAGAAGCAGGAAGCCTCGATGCTTTAGCACGAGGTAGCTCACTCCTAAACACCTATAATTGCCTCCAGGTGAGGGATGAAATTATAGCACGTCAATCTTTTTATGTCTTCTTCTCAAGAAGACCCCCAATCTGTTATGTGGATGAATTACATCCTTTACTTGTTTCACTTTCACAATAGTGTTCCCCAGTTTTAAATAGGTTTTCGGGTATAGAAATCTCGTGAAATGAATTCCAGGGGAACACAGGGAGGCATTTGATGAAACTGACTTACAAATTTCGTTTGTATCCAACCACACCACAAAATACAATGTTAACTCAATGGCTTACCACTTGTCGTTTGTTGTATAATAATTCTGTAGTAGAGCGAAAAGAAGCATGGCAAAAGTACCAATACTCAGTCACATATTATGAGCACGCCACCCAATTGAAAGCTGCAAAAAAGACTAATCTATTTCTATAAACGTTTCATTCTCAGGTACTCTGGTAGAGTATATGTATGCCTAAAAGACCACACAACTGCGTAGCAGGTGTAGGAAGTTTGTGCCGAAAACACTGGAAACACGTATCCACAGTTGTCCTTACTGTAGACTTGATGTAGCGAGAGATCATAACTCTGCCATAACTATTTTAAGCCGATCAACCTATTATCGAAAATCAAAATTATCATTATCATCATCAGGGCAGGGACTGTCCGTTGAGCCTGTTTGACATATCCCGTTGGGGAATGGATGATTCAGGAAGCCAGCCTACTTGTAGAGTGGTAGTTCACGCTTCGCTAGCAAAAAGACCATAGTTGCAACAAAATGTGATGAAATTCTTTTTAAAGTGAAAATTTCTATAGATGAACTGAAATGACAATTATTTCTCTTAAGGAAACGTTAAGGCATATTTCTTCAGTAGTTTTAATGATAATAATAATTAGAATCATTGGACGAATCATTATTACTCTATGGGGCAATATTCAATGGGAGTCATTTGTGACATACATAACACAGATGTATTCAAGTGCCTTTTTCCCATATCTCTTGTGTGGATTAGTATTTGGGTTCTTGAGTGGATATGCACGAGTATACGAGCTTCAGAATGATATTTTCTTCAAAGATTATTTCATCCTAGCTTTTCTGGGATTTTTAGGAAGCATTACTGGTGATCTAATCTATATTACATTAGACTACGCTAAATCCTATATCCAAGTGCTACCGGGTGACTTGCCCCTCATTATTAATCTACTAATGCTTCCAATGTGTTTTTTTGCAATTTTATTCTTTATTGGAACTGTTAGTTGTAGTATATTGCTGAAATATCCAAATTGGCGAATAATAAAGGAGTAAGATGTATATAATGGAACGTCTAGTACACATCCTCAAAAAACATCTAGGAACACTAACATTAGAAAAAGCAATAGTAGTAATAATTATTGGAATTGCACTCCTTTTAAGATTCTGGAATTTAGAAGGTTTACCTCGTTTCAGCTATGATGAGGGAAATTATTGTGACATTTCTGAAAATACTGCGAATGGGAGATTCATGTGGTGGAGTCACAGTTTCGCTGGACCAACTTATTGGAATTTACCGTTGTTTTTTATATTTACTGCGTTTTCATTTAGGCTTTTTGGCAGCGGAATCGTCCAAGCACGTGCAGTTTCGGCAATTTTTGGCACATTGACATGCTATCTTGCATATAGATTTGGTAAAGACATATTAAACAAGGAAAAAGTTGGAATACTTGCCGCAGGTTTATATGCAATCGATGTATATGCCCTTTCTATTGATAGACTTGCTCTATTGGATACTACACAATCTTTCTTCATCGCTCTTTCAATCTTTTTCTTCTATATCAGTTTCAGAAGGAATAAACAAGCGTATACAATCCTTGCAGGCATTAGTGCTGGTTTAGCAATTCTTACAAAGGCAACTGGAGCATTTGCTATTCTTATTTTACTTGTAAGTATACTCTTAAATGCTATAATGGGAAAAAGTGAACTAAAACAGTCATTACGTAGTTTTACTATTTTATTAGGAGTTTGTATTCTTACTATTAGTCCATATCTCATATTTGCACATTTATCTGATCCAGATGTTATCCAAACAATGATTGGAATGTATTTATTAAGACCTCAACGCGGTGAGGCACAAGGCATTTATTATTTTGCCCTTTCAATTAGATCAAATCCATTAATCTTTGGTTTTGGCTTTATCGGATTAATATATTCGATCTTTTTGAAGAAAAGAAAAGAGTCATTTCTTCTTTTTCCTTGGATTTTCGCACCAACTATAGTTTTACTATTTGCAAACAAATTACCTCTCAGATATCTTTCACCTTTATTCTTACCTCTTAGTATTGCTGCATCTGTTTTTATTATCGATATTGCCATGCAATTCAAATTGCATGATAAAATGATGATTGAAAAAATTCTTGATTTATTTGCTAATCCACGCATTTTATTATCAATATTGGTTGTATTCATAGTTTTAATCGGACTTTATAATACTCTAAATAATGTGGGAACTATATTCACTTCGGAAGGAGATTATGAGCCACAACAAGTAGCAGAATACTTAGATTTGTATGTTGAGGAAGGTGCTGTGATAGTTGGAAACCCAGCAATAGATTTTCTCTCCAAAAAACATGTATTTCACGATACGCAAACACTTATTGAAAACGCGGAACTTCAAGGAGCATACACGCTTCATAAACCTTTGTTAAGAAAGTTAGATTATCTTATTGTCGATCCTCAATTAAAATATGGTTGGGGAATCAGCCCAGAATTACATGAATTTCTTGAGTCACAGTGTATACTTGAAAGAACTTTTGGTGATACTGACTTATACCGTGTTTTTTAAGATAGATCGAAAACAGTTATAGTTAATTGAAGTTGACAAACTGGATTAATCAGGTCTATGAGCTCGCGATAATATCGATTGCTAATATTATAGGCTTTGATGTTATTGTCCAAAGGTTTTTTAACCTGTACATGATCTTGTAGAAAGACGATAGTCCACAACTTATACTATAAAGTTTGGTGTTCTTATGAAGAAGTATAAGAGAGAGATAATTGAAACCGTTGTTTTTATAATAATTGCCGTTGTGGGCTCATATGCGATATTCATTGGACTTGAGGTAGGGTTAGGGACGTATCCTGAAAGCCCTCTTCGTTCGGTCTCTTCAGGAAGTATGCGTCCGGCTTATAATGTTGGCGATTTGCTCGTTATTCAGAATATACCAAGCGATAACCTTCAAGTAGACGATGTAATAGTTTTTGAAGTCTCTACAAGATCATACGACATTGTGCATCGGATCATAGAGATACAATATCGCAGTCAAGACGGCAAATTATATTTTAGAACCAAAGGTGATAATAACCCTTCTGCAGATTATTGGCGCGGCAGTGAGTGTTGGAATGGCATGATTCCCCAGGAGAATGTTATTGGGAAAGTTATCCTTTCTGTACCAATCATCGGATATGTTTCACTTGCTGTGTCCGGAAGCCCCTATGGAATTCTTATCATAGGAGCAGTTATCCTTCTAATCATCTTAATCTCAATTCCGTTTGGGGAAACAAAAACGCCTGAAGATGAGGAAAAAATAATAA
>JAEORY010000259.1 GCA_016840645.1 Candidatus Borrarchaeota archaeon
CTTTGGTTGGGTACACGAAGACGATTTGCCTGAGATGGCAGCTGTCGAAGATTTCCTTAAAGGAATCTATGAGTCACTCTATGTCACCGGCAACGTTGACAAGTTGGAAGGTTGCTTGGAAGAGCTATTCCATCAGTTTGACATGAAGTTTGAGCTTGGAAAAGTTCAGATTGAGAAGAAGAAGCAAAGAGATCTTATGCAATGGTACCTAGGGTATCAGCGCGCTACGATGGATCAAATGAACCACACTGAACGCACTGTTCAGGATTATGAACCCTACATGAAGGAGTTGAACCATGGCTAACGAAGTCACTGTAAAAGAAGATACTCAGCTTATGATGGCTGAGATCAAAAACACACAAGAGATGTGCCGCATGCTTATGCAGGCGCCTCACTACAAACGCATGGGTGCCGAGGGTATCTATGCAGTCGTCGAGAAGGCTAAATCTATCGGGGTTTCCCCATTAGAGGCTTTGAATGGCGGAATGTACTACGTGCAAGGAAAAGTCGAGCTGACCTCAGCGATGATGAACCACCTGATCCGTGCGAATGGTCATTCCATCACCAAAGACAAGCGTTCCGATGAGACAATTTGCATCCTACATGGTAAGCGCAAAGACAACGGCGATACCTGGGTAGAGAGCTTTTCCATTCAAGATGCAAAGCAAGCTGGAATCTACCGCAATCAGTGGTTGAAGTATCCAAAAGATATGCTGTTTGCTCGTGCGTTGAGTCGCCTTGCAAGACAGCTTTTTCCTGACATCATCAAAGGGTGTTACGTTCAGGGTGAGATCAGTGATGCTCCACCTTTGAATACACCAATTGAACCAATTGATGCACACAAAGACGATTGTGTATCACCTGATGTACAAAACGATGATTGTGTCTCAGAAACGGTGACAATTGAGACACAAACCCCCAATTCGATAACTGAAGAGGAATTTAACGACCTCGAAGCATGGCTTGGTGATAACCATACCTTGCGCCAGAATATCGCTACCTTCCTAAAGAAGAAGTGGAACGTCGATGACTTCCGTAAGATGCCACGTGAAATCTATGTTCACGCCATCAATCGGGCTAAGCAACAGCACATGGAAGCTGAGCAAGTTTACGGCGAACAACTTCAAGCGATGGGAGGTTAACGATGATGATTCAGCAAAACACGCCTGAGTGGCTAGAAATGAGAAAATCTAAGGTGGGTGCATCCGATGCACCTATTATCATGGGCGATAGCCCCTGGAAAACAGCGTTCCAACTGTGGGAAGAAAAGCTGGGACTCCGCCAACCCCCACAAATGAATGCAGCAATGCAGCGCGGACATGAACTCGAGCCGATAGCGAGACAAGCTTACAACGACTATACCGGCAATGCGGCCGAGGCAGAAGTCGTGTTCCATCCAGAACGAAAATGGATGATGGCTTCTCTCGACGGTATTTCACTTGATCGCTCCATTGTGTTAGAGATTAAATGCCCTGGTCAAAAGGACCATGATGAGGCTAAAGCTGGACGTATTCCAAAGAAATATTACGCCCAGTTACAACATCAGCTTGCCACAATTGGTGTAAATCTGCTACACTATTTTTCGTACAAGGATGGAGACTACTCTCTCATTGAAGTAGAGCGCGATGAGAAGTACATCCAGAAGCTTTACACAAAAGAAGGCGACTTTTGGAAGAAGCTTCAGAACTTTGATGCGCCGGCGTTATCCGATAGAGATTACGTCGAAAGGAACGATAATACGTGGCTAAGTACTGCACAGGAATGGGCGTCTGTCAGTGCACAGCTTGCGGATTTGAAGGCCAAGGAAAAGGCATGTCGTGAACAACTGATCGATCTAGCTGGTAACCGTAATTGTCAAGGAGCGGGCATTAAGGTTCAGAAGGTCGTAAGGAAGGGAACGGTAGACTATAAGGCTGTGCCGGAGTTGTCTGGTGTAGACCTTGAAAAATACAGGAAGTCTCCCGTTGAGGCGTGGAGGTTATCATGTTAGGTATATTGTTTTGGGGCGTAGGCGTTATCGGTATCTTGGCGGGAATCGAGAAGCTGAAAACCTATATTAATAAAAGGACGTAATGGCAGAGCAATTATCCTTTTTGGCTGAGTCTCAAGGAACGGAGACTCAGTTTGAGAAAGAGCTGAAGGAGACAAAGGAACAGTTAGACAATGTTCGCAAGGGATTATTCAAGCGATATGCTGAATTATTGAAAGAATTTAAACATATGAAAGAGGATATGTCTAAAATTCGCGAATTTGTCGACATGAAGGAGCTATGTGACGATGCTATCGACATACGAAAAGTCGCGGCTGGTTAATACTGATAGCCCGATTTCCGTAAGTTTCTTTCAGCGTAAATATAGGCTGCAACATGCGGTAGCAAAGAAGCTATATGATGAGATCAGACGGTTACGATCCGAACTGGCACTATCTAAAGAGACTACAGAGGTGGTACAACAAGAAGTGTGAGGACGAAGAGGAGTGGAAACTCTTTTGTGATTCCCTTCAGTATGATGAAAAAACGAGTACGTATATAATAATATTCAAAGGCGTTGATGAAGATTGTCTTCATATTGAAGAGTTCCTTAACCAAAGACCTATGGAGGATGAATGATGGACTGGGCAACACTTTTAAGCATTATAGCCGGTTACTTCAGTATTATCCTGTCAGTAGCTGGTCTTAATTATGCGCTTTTTTCTTGGCTGAGATCTGATATGAAATCTTTTGAGAATGAAATCAGAGGATGGAAAGATGATATCAATATGGAAATAAAAGACTTTCATGGACGATTGTGTTCGCTTGAGGAAAGGAGAAAGACCGATCCCTGATGGAAGACTATGAGGCCATAGAATTAATCGAAGCATACGCAGCAGAACACCCCTCATTCGACACCGAGTTCATCGACAGTGTTTCTGAAGCCTATGACCAGTATGGATCACTGACGGACGGTCAGTTTGAAGCGTGCGAGCGTATTATCGCGCGCTTTCGCATGGGACAATGGGAAAAAGATAAGGCTAACGTCTCTAAACCAGGTGATGAACCCTGGATAAAGAATTAAATTATGGAATGGATAGAAATTCAAAAGAGAAAGCCACCTCAGGATACTTATGTATTAGTCTGTAAGTGGGATCATCGAGATAATGTTAAGATGTACAACACTCAGATTGCATCACGTATTGGGGATGACTGGTTCGATGATAAGGATGGAGACAAGATTGATCCGAAGTATGGATACGTTACCCATTTGATGCCACTTCCGGATGAACCATCACGCGAGCCGTCGGCTGTTTTACAATTTATAAATAGTTGAAGGTTATTTTGTCTTAAATGGTCTGATAATATAGCTTA
Organism: Candidatus Borrarchaeota archaeon; assembly: GCA_016840645.1. The sequence goes on from JAEORY010000259.1 coordinate 3,344, forward strand.
TGTTGCATTAATTAATTAGTTTACAATAAAACACAACATTTAGTTTGATTTCCATCATGTTTATTTTGTTCTTTTAATGCAACATTTGCGACCTTATCCGCGCTTTTGATCACCTCGTCATCCGACTCTTTTTCTACAGAACAGCAAGAACTCTTACATTTCCTAGGACACCACTGAAAGCAGTTGCTTTCACATTTGACTGTAACTCCGACCGATGGCTCCATTAGAACCTCTGGGTATATTCGATCGCTACTACGGGAGCTACTACGGGAGCTACCTTGTGGTTTCTAGGGTCTTGACCGGCATAGACGTGCCAATTGTCATTGACGTCCCCTTTTCCAAATAGAAGCAATGCAATGATGAATTCAAACATATTTTATATGTAAGATTTTCTTACATTGCCTGCAAGGAAAAAGGAGAGAACCGAAGTCCTCTCCCAACTAACCTAAACAAAAGGAGGAGTCCATGAAAAACAACTGGATTTAGCTTTCCTCTGAATCCGGCGATAGGTCGATGTTCAACCCTGTATGATCTTCAATTTTGTTCTCGATTGCTTCTTCTATTATATTATCATCACGCAATCCGAGCTTCTGATTGAGATAGCTACAGCCACCTACCAATCCCCCCATCAGGATCATTGCTATACATAATCTCATAACATACTTCCTATATTTTATGAAAAATTCTTTCATTATCCTGTGTTCACCCTGTACGTCACATTAAACGAACCTTGATTTTTATCAGTGGTGAGACCACCTGGTGTGAGTTTTGCTGTCCCTGTTCCACTGAATACCACTTCAAAATAGAGCAACGTATTGTAAATTCGTGGAACTAACGTTGTCCAGGTTCCACCAGCTTGGTTAAGGAATATCATATTTCCCGCTGGATTTGCCCAGCTCACACTATATGAATTTGTGAACGGTATATGTATTCTGAGAATGCCGGTTCCTGAACCACCGCTACTAATGTTATTGTAGTTCCAGAAATGCTCACACAATCCATTTCTCGCAATCTTGTAAGACGCGGCAGTGTTATTAAATGTAGGGATTGTGTCTCCACCTACTGATGAAGATAAATTGGCCGAGGAAGCTCCGTTCTGATCCGCTGGAAGGGAAAACGTTACTTCTTCCTGGAACCTACCAATCCCGTCTTGCGCTGTAAGAGCTGTTACAGTCCAGTCGTCATTTGCAGCATCGTTTTTAGTTATTCTAAACGAACCAACTACTATACACGGGTTTCCATCGAACGCTGTTACAGTAACCCCACTATCTATCGCAAAGAAAGAGCCTTGTGTGGATGCTACTGCACTTCCAGATTTAGCGATATTCCCTGACGCTGGAGCTGTTGTTCTGTGAGGGACTCTCGATATCATGAAAGTAGCACTTGCATTCGCATCTTCAGCTACCGCATAGATAAACATGGGCATTGCGCTATTCCATGCTACCGTGGTTGTTGTACCCCAGGTGTTTCCTGTTAAATCTGAAGTTCCGCTGTCATCGTCAAAGGAAATATCGGATGTGATTTCATGGACTACTTTATACCCAGCGCTTGATGTGCTAGGAAGAACCACATAACCTGGGTTTGTCGCTGAAAGAGCTGTTCCATCAGAACTCGTAACCTTGAACGTCGGTGAGGAATAATTGATTCCGATGTTGTACGTTGTTCCAACTGGCATCTGGAGAAGAACGTCCGTGATCGACATAAATCCGTTACCATCAACTGAGAAATAGCGATTATCTCCTGAGATCAACCCTGCATCGTACGGGTCAGCTGGGGACGCTGCGATCGCAGCTCCTAGTTGGACATCGACTTGATACTGATTTGCGGCTCTTGAGTGTGTTGCTACGGGAGCGTTTGCGTTTGTCGCGTTGGTTACTGTGTTTCCAAAAACAGCCATTAGTCCATTAGCGTCTGGAACGACCGGGTCTGTTCCTGGTCCTGTATTGAAATCCACATCTACAGAGTCTACCGCAGGTCCTGCTCCACCAGCTAAAGTCACATATCCATCTCCATCAACAACAAATGCTGTGTCATCAAAACTACATATACCAGCATCGTTTTTATCGCCTGGTGCTCCCGTTCTTGCTGTAGCTACCTGAAGGTTTATATCGAGTGTGTTTGTCCCTGTGTCGGCTACTGATTCTAACGGGATTCCTGATGGATTTGCTCCATTATTGACTGCGTTGCCATCTATATCGATGTTTCCTGAGGCGTCTGGTCCTACCGCTGCGTCAACCTGATCTCTTATGTCATCTATTCCTGGTGAGGTTCCGCTGATGTCAACTCTAACCCAGGTGGCATCACCGTTTGATTCAAACCTAATAAGCTTCCAAAACTCACCTTCTGTGACTGGAGACTGCGATTCTTTATTGGTGCGCCATTCACACCACATGGGGAATTTCTTATCGGTAACAGTTGGGCGCCTGGGTGCATGAACTACAGGGACCGTTGAGAGTCTGCTATCCGCATATGATAATGAATCTACGTTCTGCCCTGGGACGCCAAATCTAACCATTAGTCATTCCTCACACTTGAGACCACTTGCTCTTTGGTTTTCTTATCTTTTGCCGCATCCCACTCGTCTAAATACATCTTAATTTTAGAATTGGATGCTTCTGCTTTTTCTTTACATTTTGTAATTTCATCTTGATCATTAATTAATAAAGCTTTTAATGCTGTCACTATGAATTCCTGTGAATACATATCCTGATCAAAAATACTTTTGAGACGTCTAT
>JAEORY010000260.1 GCA_016840645.1 Candidatus Borrarchaeota archaeon
TGGAAAATTGGCCTTCGCCAAAAACTACACGAATTATGCTGATCACGGGCGTCATTCTTTTAATTCTAATTCTACCGCTCATGTCCTATTTCTTTACGATATCAAAATATCCAGTGAGCTTTGTAGAAAGCCAGTTGTCATTTAGCGGTGAAGTATTAAAGCAGCATTACGCTGTGTTATTAGCCGCTAACGGGTTATCTGCTTATAGAACTGCGCAAATTCTCGATTATGTGTATATGCTTTCCTATGGTACGATTTATTTCTGCCTAGCGCTTATGATTGCACGAAGATTCGATACCACCTCGCGATGGAGACAGTCTGGGCATTATATTGCTATTGCAGGGATTTTAGCAGCATGCTTTGATGCTATTGAAAATGTGTTTATTTTGGCTACGCTTACAGATCCATTAGATTTTCCAAACAGTTGGGCTATTGCACATTCGTGTTTTGCTCTTGCTAAATTCATTGATATGTTCATAGTCATTGGGTGGCTGATTGTTGCTTTTGTGCAATGTACTAGATGTAGCGCCTAGATCTGGCATTTCTGTGATTTATTTTTGCATAAAGCATAATTCTAAAGAACAGTGAATACATTTCTAAGAAATTAATGAAAATTTTGTCACAATAAATTTGAAAACTGTGAGAGAGAAAGCAATGCTGAAATTATTCAAAATCAGGGACTCTAAGTATGCTAAAACAATAAAGAACGCATTCAAGGGATTCAGCAATGGGGTGGGGCGCAGAAGCCAAGGTGAAGTTAACCTTATTGATTTCATAACCGGTTTTACGTATGTCATAGGATTCTCAATTTTAGCTATTGTAGCAATGGTCAAGACAAAATTCAACAACCGCTTGCGAATTATATTGCTAAGTGTAACTGTTCTGGCGTTTTTCTTTCTTCAGGGTGGCCATTTAATCCCATTAATACCGAAATTATTTGGAGCAGAGGGTATAAGGGCTGTTGCGGGAGAAGTAGGAGCAGGTCATGTAGCAAGATATTCTTTAACCCTGACAGTGGTAGCACTCGTCTTAACACTTGGTCTCACTTTTGTTGTAGGACGTGCAATATGTGGATACGGATGTCCAGTAGGAGCCCTTCAAGAACTTCTCTATGACGTCCCTACAGGCAAAAAAGGAAAAAATAAACTGATCGTGCCAACAAAAATCACCTTCTGGATAAGACTAGGGGTATTAGGTTTGATCATTGGCTTCATTCTCGCCTTTAATCTTGATCTGATCAATATCATCGCGCCATATCAGTTTTGGAGATTGGAAATTGTTATTCCTGGCGTTTTCATCATAAGTGCATTCTTCATAGCCTCAATATTTGTTTATAGACCCTTCTGCAGGCTTTTTTGCCCTTATGGTGCTATTGCTGCACCTGTAGCGAAATTTTCCAGATTTAAATTGGAGAAAGGTGATTTATGTAGTGATTGCGGACTTTGCGATATGAAATGCCCGACAGGAGAAATGAGTGAAAGTTATGGTGAATGCTATCTCTGTGGAAGATGCCTTCGTATATGCAATGTTGACGCCGTGGGCTTTTGTTAGATTTGGACGATAATTTATCCTGTGTATCTCAACGATTCGGCTGGAGGTATCCTACCAGCGTTCCAAGCGGGAAATATCGCACCGAAGACTGCTATAACGATAGCAACAACTATAGTTTGACCAATAGCTTCCCATGGCATGACAAACTCCATAGTTCCGAATCCAACACTACCCATCGATTGAACGAATGTGTATCCTAATATATATCCGTCTAAAATGCCCAGAAAGAGACCTATAAGGGCAAGGAATACTGACTCAAAAAGTATGAGCTGTATTACTTTAGCCTTCTTTATACCTATTGTACGGAGTAGTCCAATTTCTCGACGTCTCTCACTTACAATTTTTATCATAGTAGTTACTAAGACCAATAGACCAACGATAATACTAGAATACGTGATGATATTAAAGAATGTCCCGATTTGTTGTACTTGTTCGCGAACGTCTTCTTTGACCCCTTCTTTGAACGAGAAACTTAGTTTATATTCATCACCCCATCGTTCGTCAATCTGATCTGCCAAAACTTGTGGATCTACCTCAGTGCCATTCGGGTAGTATCGATCTAACTTTAGTGAGAAAAAGTATGCTGTTTCCTCAAACCCGAAATCATAGAGTTTATCGATATCGACAAGGCAGAAGTATCCCGGTTGTGGGTAACCAATAATATCGTTATGTATTATTCCAATTACTTTAAACTCGGTAGAATTCCCATGTGACCAAATATCAATGGGTGTCTTTTGACCTACTTTTACATTAAGTTCCTCAGCTAATCTGTCGCTGATAATGCATGCATTTTCGTGTGTGCTCTTGAGTCGCTTGAAGAGTTGTTTGCTATCAGTAATATTTGGCTCTATTATCTTATGTTGCATTGTGTTTTCATTCACGATAAAATACTCCGTACTATTGATTCCTATTATTAGCGAGTCAAAATCTTCTTCCCATAGTTCGAAACGAGCACCGGCATAATATTGGATAGTACAAGCGGGTCGCATCCCTTCACCACTTATGTTCGCCCAGTGTATTCCTTCGATATTCCGAGTAATGTTTCCACTAAGACCAGGCGGTGCTCCAACAGCAGTGGATATCCACATGTCCTCTTCTAAGCTCTGGTCTACCCAGCTTAAGATTCCTGTTTCGATGGCAATCATGATTGATGCGACTGAAATCACAAGTGCTAGACAGATCGTGAAAATGCCAAAGGTTAGCGTGCTCCTAGTAGGATTTCGAGCGATATTTTTACTTGCAAGCGAGCCCACATATTTAAGTCCCGGGATGTGTTTGGTAATGAAATAAAAAATTCCACCTATTCCTCTTAAAATGCCAGCGGTAAAGATAATTGATCCTACCATTAAGATATAACTCGAAAAAAATGATTCTACAAAGAGTACGTCAAAAAGACCGACTCCTATGAATATCGCTCCAGCTGAAATCGTTAGGTATTTTTGTTTTAAGCCACCCATGATAAGGACTAGACCAGCTGCTGTCATTAGCAGGAATATACCAGTAAGAAAGGAATTCTCAAATCCCAGAACAAACGTTAAAGCGAATATAAGGCCCACACCAACAACGAGTAGTATGCTTCCTCCCGCGATCCATCGAAGTCGATGTTTCAGCGTGATTTTTTCAGTTTTCCGGGCTTCTGATCTCAGTGCGCCAATAATCGGCATCGCAGAGACAGATAAGAGCGGATATAATCCGCCTAGGAATGTAAAGATAATACCAATAAAAAAGCCATTCCAGAGATCGCCTGGGTCAACTGGTAGGGTTGCAATCTCTTCAACAGCGATTTCGATAGGTACATTTATGAGCTGTTTAAAATACAAAAGTAATCCCTGAGATATCCAGATGCCAAGGAATACGCCAATCGCACTTCCAGTTATACCTATTATCAGCACTTCATACAGAAATAAGCGAAAGATGTGTCGCTTTTTGAATCCTATGCTCCTTAGCACTCCTATTTCATATCGTCTTTCGCTAATTGTCATATTTATTGCATTAAAAATCAAAAATATCATTGCTAGTAAAGTTGTTACTCCAGCGAAAAGAAGACCTGAGTTCATACCTGCCAAAGAGGCTTCATTTTGTTCCAAAATGCTTTGTTTCGGTGCATACACAGAAAGTTTGTCGTCTTCTACCATTTCCTGAATCCTTTGCTGTACTTTTTGCCATTCACTTCCGTACGCTGGATCCATTTCTATAACAATAGTGTCAACTTTGCCTTTACACTTAGGAAAGAATTTTTGGGCGCTTTCTAATGTTATAAAGGCACACGACCCATAACCAATCTGTCGAGCTTTGCCAGTCGCTTCCGCAAAAGAGGCTATCTTCCAGCGTTCCTTCTTTATTGTACCTCCACCTCGATATTTGATCATCATGCTATCTCCAACGGTGGCATTAACGATTTCAAACTCCTCATCCTCCCCATCATCGACTTCTTCCTGCCAAGTAATGCCATCCATCAGCGATTCACTCACTATGGCGACCTTTCCAGTAAGGACTTCACTAGTGTTGATGGGTTCGCTGGTGTTGTAATCAAAGAGCTCTCCAAACTCGTTGTCGTACTGTGGATCTATGCCAACAATAATTGCCGTGGTCGAGTTTCCATCGGCTTTGACATAGATCACACTATATCGCTGTATCCGAGGGGCTGCTGCTTTCACTCCCTCTACCTCTAAGATGTCCTCTAGAATATCTTCATCAAAGGGTTCGCCATCAACTCTACTGACTTCAAAGTCTACTTTGCCTCCCAGCAGTTCAACCATATTGTAAAAAACCTGATATGTATTGTCACTGGCTATGTTAAATGCTACGTATAAACTGACTGAGGCCATCACTCCTACCACGGTGAGAAAATTGCGAGTCTTTCTTCGCCCTAGGTTGCGAAGTGCCATCTTAAATAAGCGTTTGTCCCTCCAAAGAAGAACAGCTATGATGACAATAATCATAGGAATGATTACAACAATCAAATTGGCTCCTAGGATTCCTAGTTGCATAATAATTCCCTCGCCGGGTTGATCTATTTAAGATTATATCTTTGATCACTTAATTCCAGTAAGTTCTTCAAATGCCTGCCGTTCTTCATCACTAATTTCAAGTAATTTACGTGCTGTTGCCCTATCTGTGGCTATTTGTCCATCAACTATCCGAACAAGCCTGTCGCAGTGCTCTGCAACTGCTGGATCATGTGTGATGACAATTAGGGTGGTCCCCAAATTTCTATTCAAGTCATGCATCAAATCCAAAATTTCATCACCTGTTTTGGTGTCAACATCACCCGTAGGCTCGTCTGCCAGAACGATTGCAGGATCGTTTGCAATTGCACGTGCTATAGAAACACGTTGACGCTGTCCACCGCTGAGTTCATCGGGTCTATGATGCATCCGATCGCCAAGTCCAACTAATCCTAAAAGTTCTGTAGCGCGTTTTCTGCTTTCTTTATCAGAAACTCCCGTTACCATCAAAGGTAACTCCACGTTTTCTAAAGCGGTTAGTACAGGAACAAGGTTATAAAATTGAAAAACAAATCCAATGTCCCGAGCTCTAAGATCAGTTAAGGCTGCATCCGACATTTTTGAAATGTCCTGCCCATTAATGTAAACCTTTCCTGAGGTAGGATGATCTAGACCACCTATCATGTTTAGTAGAGTTGATTTTCCACTTCCTGATGGGCCCATGATGACTAAAAATTCACCCTTTTTCACTTGGAAATTAATGTCCCGTAGAGCAGGGACTATAATATCACCTAAATGGAACTCCTTATTCAGATCAACTGTTTCTACTACAAAGTCCCCTTTCTCCATCAGCTTGTACCCCTTTTTAATTCCTTTTCTATAAATAATGAAACGTAATTATATGCCTATGTTGCTTAAAAAAATATGCTTCTTGAACTTTTTAGACACAAAGATAAAACTTAACTCAACTATACCAAAAAAAAGAAAAAAGAGTCCATTTCAAATGCACCTGTTGTTATCGCCGATAAGATTAAGGCAACTTATTAACCATTTCTGTAAATTCTTCCTTCGTAAACACCCTGAATGTTTTCGTTCTTACGTTTCCAATCGAACCTAGCTTCAGAATGAAGTTTATAACTGTTTCATCATTAGGAGCATCACCGATTGCTATTAAGTCGTATTCTCCCAAGACCGTATAGAGACCTATCAGTTTTCCCCCTAAAACATCCCATCCCTTAATTGCCTCTTCAATTCGCCCAGGTGAATCCTTAACTCTCCTGATGCCCATGTCGGTAAATTTCATCATCAGCGCAAATGTCGGCATGGAAGGATCGTCCTTCATAGAGGAATGTATCGTAAACGCCTTCATCGTTGTTGTCCTTACGTTTCCTAAAGACGCAAGCCTCAGCGTGAAAGTCGTAGCGATCTCATCACTGGGCGCTTCACCAACTGCAATCAAGTCGTATTCGCCCTGAGTTGAATAAATAGCAACTAACTTACCTCCCATATCTTCGAAGAGCTTGATACCTTCTTCAATTCGTTTAGGGGAGTCTTTAATTGTTCT
>JAEORY010000261.1 GCA_016840645.1 Candidatus Borrarchaeota archaeon
TGCATGAGGTCGCTATCCAGCATCGCAAGAAATTCCCCTGAATAAGGGGCAGGATAGTGAGTGAGCAGCGTGTGCAACCTGGTAAGCTTCCGTAAGCCCATAGACGTAGGCGAAGCATCGCTTCCCGTGAGGGAACGAGACCACCATGGAAAGCTGGAAGCCCCATCCGAAAGGCTGGGGAGGATGTCACCGTGATCCTAAACTTTCTGCATTAATTTTTATCTTTTGAGTTCAAAAAGTTTGTTTTCTATGCATCCTTTATTCGCACATTCGTAGGGATTCGTATACTCAATAAAATTTATGTAAATTGAATGAAGCGTTGTCCTAGGACTGCAAAATGAAGACATCAACTGAGAGAAACAAAAATTAGAACATGAAGCACACTGTGAATTCTTAATTCTCTAAAAGAAAGACGTTATCATTGATCTGAAAACCTTTAATGGTATCTCCACTTACAATGCTTTTGTTAATTTCTTTTTGGACTTCATAAGTCTCATAGGTTTTCATATTCATGATTTGGAGAGAATCAGGGGTTTCAGCGATTACGAGATATGAATGCAAATACTCTTCTTGTGGAAGAACCTCTAATTGTCGATTAGAAATTTGTGTCCATAGGTTTTTTGCTAAAAGGGAGCGATGTGCTTTGGTTTTGAGGTTATGAAGTGAAATTTTACCTCCTCCAATAGCATGAATCTCATAAAAGGAATCATCCAGTTTAATAAAATCTCCAACTTGGAAATGAGGGATTCTAACAGATATATAAACCCGATATCGTCTTTTATTTGTGGATTTATCTAAGCCGACGAGTTTTGAGGTTGTTTTTATTAATGCCGCAACTGAATCTCGAAGAGTAGAGGCAAGTGTAATAGCTGAATTAGACGAAACGAAGTACAAATCCATGCCTTCATTTTTTTGAACAATCTTTGATACAATAGCCTGAGGAGGTTCTTTAAATCGGTTTTTGATAGTATTTTCAATCAACGATAGAATTTTTTCACGTTCTTCTGGAGAAAGAGTTCCTTTCGCTCCGCGTACCTGAAGTATCGCTTCGTAAGACCCGCTTTTAACTCGGGAACATCTTGGACAAAGTTGATATTCAAAAGGAATTGAGATTTTGCTGATCTCACTGTAGGGTTCTGTTGCAATTTGGCTACGTTTGATAGTAACTGTTACGTCTATTTCTTTTGAAGCCTCATCCAACGAAAACTCGGGTTCAATTGAAATGAGTTCATCGGATTTTTGTAGATTTATACTTTCTTTTACCTTTTTTATGACAAAAGATTCAATAAATTGAGTTAGATTGTCCGAAGAAGGGTAATGCCATCTGTTACCACTTTTAGTCGCCATGCAATGAGGACATATAAGAACAGACATGGGTTTTTTGAAAGTTATAGCCGGTGTTTCCTCTTTATAACATTTAGGACAAAGAGTGCCAATGAGAGACACTTCAGGCTCTAATTTTCCGCATTTGATACAGAAACGTGTAGGTGAAGGTATAAAAGTCGCCCCTTCTTAAATTTATTATTATAACACAAGATAACTAAAAGGGAGAGAAAGGCATAGATTCCATGGTGACTACATACAAATTATTTGCGCGTGAGGAACTCCACAAATACAAATCACACTATGTTCACTGATTATGCCATCATCGATCATTTTTGCGATGATTTTTTCCCCAAGGACATTTATGATGGTAGCACCATTCATGGCTTGAATACCGTCTTCTAATGTACCCAAGGTTCCTTTATAGAAATTCTCTTCGATATTCAGTTTACTTTTACCATCAGAGAATTTTTTTCCGAGTATATCAGCATCGCACACTGCTACCATAATATCTCTTTCCGTTTTAAAGACTCGAAAATATACTTTTGTCATTGGAATTCCACCAAGGAAAATCTTATGCTTTGCTCTTCATTCTTATTTCAGTTTTGTAACTGCTTCTTTTGCACCGCATGCCTCACATTTAATAAAATGATAAGGGCCTTCTTTTAACAGAACTGTATCTGGAGATGTGCAAGTTGGGCAAATGAGGTAGCGTTTGGCATAGCGTTCAATCAAACCGTTAAGGAAGTTCTTCGAGAATTTTCCCGCGAATATAGTTCGTGGTCCATCCCTAGTGCCTGCAGTCGCTAATTCTCTAGTCAAGAATTTCAAAATATGTGCGGGTTCTCTATTTAATTTGCTAGTAATATCTTTCCAATTCTGTACCACAGTCCTGTTACCTTCTATGAAAAGGTCTACACTAGGTATTTCGAATCGTTTATGATGGTAAATGTCTGGGGGGACTTGTTCTTTTGCTTTTTTCAGCAGTTCACCATAATCAAAGAAATCAGCATCCATAATTTATCACCTCGTTACAATTCTTTATAGCGACCTGGTTCTGGTTCATATATGACTCCTTCGTTTAATAAATCTAATATAATTGTTTCTACAGCATCCTCATCGTCTTCTGAAGAGTTTTCTACGATTTCTTTATAAGATGCACCTTTCCCTGTGTCAAGTGTTCTTATAAGGTCCATTACTTCTTTTCTTGTGTCGACTTCACTTTCTTGTGGAGGCTGCTTTTCAATTTCTTCAGTACGTTTAGGTTTTTCTGGTTCTTTTTTTGGTTCTTGTTCTTCGGGTTCTTGTTCTTCGGGTTCTTGTTCTTCGGGTTGTGTTTTAGTTATGGTTTTACTACCCATCAGTTTTTGTAACTCAAGAATTTCTAGCTGACGTAGCAGCTCAACATTAACATCTTCTACTTTAATGACGTTTTCAGGAATTATGAATAATTCTCCATCTTCTTGTTGACGTATTTTTCCAATAACGTCTACAATGTCCCCAACCTTATAATCTGCAAGTGTTTCTACGTCTTCCCGCCAGGCTTTTAGTCTAATAGTATCAGTTGCATCATCTAGCGTGAATGAAGTGTACTTTTTTTCTACATTGTCGTATCTCTGCACTATTGTACATAAGAGTCTCACCCTAGTGACAGGACCAATCGAGGTATCTAAGAAGGCTCCTGTTTCTTTTCGAATATACGAACCAGCATATAAATCGGAGATATGCAATTTGTATGCAGTAAGTCGGGGTCTTAACTTCATAGTTTTCATTTCCTGAAAGTATGATAAACTGGTCTATCAGATGTGCAATAATATATTCTCAATTTAATTTATAATTTCTCCGAAAGAAGACCCCCCCAACAAGTTGGGGGAATGAATTGCGTGTTTTACTTGTTTCACTTTCACCGTAGTGTCCCCCAGCTTTAAATAGGTTTTTGCAGATAGTAAATCTAGTGAAATGAATAGCAGGGGAACACAGGGAGAAAATAAAGAGATCTTACGCAGTTGCACCTGCTAGCGCGGAAGGACAAGGACATGATTTTTCCTTAGGAACTAGATTCACGGCTTCTCTTAGAATTTTTTTCACATTTTCAATGTTCTGTCCGAAGATCACACCTACTTCTTCATGTGAGATTTTTTGCTGCATCCCAGCTGCGAAGTTTGTACTCATGGAAATACTTGCATAGCACAATTCAAGTTCACGCGCTAAAACAGCTTCAGGAGCCGCAGTCATACCAACAACTGTCGCACCTAAGATGCGAAAGGCATTGATTTCTGCGGGGGTCTCGAAGCGAGGGCCAGAAGTTCTTACATAGACGCCTCCATCTCTTACGGGAACTCCAGTTTTGCTAGCGCTCTCTAAGAGTACACTTCGCAATTCTGGGCAAAAAGGCTGACTCACATCGATATGAACAGTGCCCGAAACTTTTCGGCCATCATTGAGTTCAATAGTCGTATCGCCATCATAAAAGGTATAGGGTTCTTCTTTTGTCATGTCTAAAAACTGATCAACGACACACATATTCCCTGGAGGGAGATTTGGGTCAAGAGTTCCAACGGCATTTGATACGAGAATTCTTTCCACGTCGAGTTGCATCAAACCGTAGATGTTTGCGCGATAATTTACTTTATGGGGTGGAATTGCATGCGAAACCTTTTCATTCCCGGGACGTGAATGTCTAGGAAGAAATGCGACCTCAATATCATTTATACTTCCGATTTCAATTCGAGGTGTCTTTCCAAAAGGTGTGTCTACAAAAGTATGTGTTGGGTTTTGTAAAAGCTCATATAAGCCAGAGCCTCCGATGATGGCTATTCTAGGCATGTTTATCACCAAAATAAAATTTCTAAAAATATCTTAGAACATTTTACGTATATTTTTCTGACCATAAGATTCAATGCATTTAACTTTATCTGCAGGAAGTCTCTTTCTGAGAGGGTGGGGAGGATGTCACGAAAATTCACCTCGAAAGAATACTTGCCAAATTAACCAAGTCTAATTCTAAAGGCTTTTCCGTTTTACATGAAATCTCAAGGTCTATGCTTGTTATGGTGCCGTCTTTTAGCCCAACAATTCGGTTTTTTTGTTCATTTAGCAATAATTCAATCGCCTTATTCGAAAATAGACTTGCTAGAAGTCTACTTCTCGCAGAAGGATTTCCTCCTCGTTGAATATAACCCAAAACACTTCTTCGTGTCTCTGCCCCAGTATTTTCCTCTATTTCTTTTGTAAGTTTTTGGCAGTCGCCTATTCCCTCGGCAGCCACGATTATACCAGACCTTTTTCCTTTAGCACGTTTTTTTCTGATACTTTCAAAAACTTTGTTCTTGTCAAATTTTATTTCCGGAACTAAAACTATTTCAGCTCCAACCGCTAGTCCTACTGTTGCTGCAATGAAACCTCTTTCCCGGCCCATCACTTCTATAACAAAGACCCTTTCAAATGAAACCATTGTATCCCTAATCTTATCAACCGCAACAACTGCTGTATCCACAGCAGTATCGAAGCCTATCGTCTCATCTGTTCCAAAAACATCATTATCAATTGTTGCAGGTATTCCTATCATTTTCGTATCAGTTTCTTTGCTTAATTCTAAAGCTCCATTAAAGGAACCATTTCCACCGATGACCATAAGTCCATCAATATTGTTGTTCGCTAATGTTTCAGCGGCCTTTTTAATTCCCTCTTCTTTTCTAAATTTTAGAGAGCGAGATGTTCGAAGAATCGTACCTCCCGTATGTAAAATTCCTATAACCGAGTGAGGAGTTAGTGATCTAAATGTGTTTGTTATTAGACCGTTCCAACCATTCTCGAAACCTAAAACCTGCAGGTTTTTGGTACAAGCGATGCGGGTAATAGCTCGAATAGCGGCATTCATACCTGGTGCGTCTCCACCACAAGTAACCACTCCTATAGTTCCCAATCATAATTCCTCCTAATCGCTAAGTTTGTTTCAGAACCAAAATTCTGATGTATTTCAGGTCAAATAATTCTGGTAGTAAACTTAGTGTAATGAAGTGTTTTAATTAAATGCATTAAAAAATAGCGGAATAGGAAAAATCTAAAAAAAAGAAAAAGAAAGAATTCTCAAACCCGTTTTTTAGTCGGATTGATCATGAAACATATTGTCAATGGCGACAACCGCTCCGACAACTAAACGTCTATCTATACCACCATAAATCTTAAGCGCGAACTTATCGCTTCGATCAAACCATCCTCCACCAAAAAAGACATCCTTCCATCTATCGAGTTTTTGTACTGTACCAACTTCATTTCCGCTTCGCACATCTTTTATTCTGAAATCCCAGGCAAGAAAATTACCTTTTATCTCAAGTAATTTGTTTCCACTTGCATCAATTACATAGAGTTTAGGGCGTATACTCAGAAGCTTTTTTTCTATTTTACCGATGAGTTGATCATGGGCATCTTTGATTTCATACGTCGGTCTTATCGCAACTATTTTCCTATGTATCTTAGCTGCCACAACGCCCGTTGTTTCTGTTAATTTGATCTCTGCTCTCAAACTAAGTATTTTTCGATCCATATACCCTATCTTTTGCCCGCGTTCATCCAGTATATCTCCGCCTCCCCAGTCCCAAGTCTTCTCATGGATCACATATCCGTTTCGCCTAGGATCAAACAACCCGCCTGGCATCATTGGAGGTGATGGCGGAGGCATTGTAGTCGTAGGGGGTGGGGGGCGTGTCGTTGTAGGAGATGTTGGCGGTAC
>JAEORY010000262.1 GCA_016840645.1 Candidatus Borrarchaeota archaeon
CCTCTTTCCCGCTTTCTTTTGTTCTTTGAAAGTTTTCGGGAATGCAAAGAGGTACAACACTACGGGACTTCGGCACTTATTTCGGGATCATCCTTACAAAGATACGGCGGGAGCACCTAATACATTAGTGCGGGAGTCTACACCTCGCACGCTTGACTTGGTGAACCGTGAGTTCACTGCCAGTGCCCCCAACCAGCTGTGGGTGGCCGATTTTACCTATGTAGCGACCTGGAAGGGATTTGCCTACGTGGCATTCGTGATCGATGTGTTTGCCCGGATGATTGTTGGCTGGCGCGTATCGTCATCCATGAATACAGATCTGACCCTGGATGCCTTAGAGCAGGCACTGTGGGCTCGTCGGGTGAAAGGCGGACTGGTGCACCACAGCGATCGAGGCGGCCAATATCTGTCGATCCGGTATTCAGAGCGACTGTCGGAAGAAGGGATCGAACCATCGGTAGGTAGTGTCGGCAACTCCTACGACAATGCCCTTGCCGATTCTGTGATTGGTCTTTTCAAGACGGAGGTGATTCGGATTGGTGGACCATGGCGCTCTTTAGAATCTGTGGAGTTTGCAACCCTTGAATGGGTCGATTGGTTCAATAACCGACGGCTCCTCGAATCGATTGGCAACGTTCCGCCGGTGGAGTTCGAGATGGCCTATTATCAGAGACAGGTCGGTCCAGTTATGATGGCTGGACTCAAATAGAAAACACTCCGGAATATCCTGGGCGATTCAGTTAGAGATCTAGACTGAGAAGATCAAATATTACCGTTATAAACTTGCCACATTGGCAGAGATATGCGATAGAGCGATGATTGACAGAATTTTAATGCAATATTACTATATCCCGAAATTGCAAAGAGCAATCGATCTTGCACAATAGATATTATAAGGAAAACGATTCATGAAAGTTTTTATGAATCTACTATATACTACGATCTGTGTGTAACGGCTTTCATTTACTATGAAAGTGAATGCTGAGAATTATTTACGTTTCATTTACACTCTTTCAATTCTGTTCTATTTTATTGCATCTGTACTGTTTTTTCTTTTTCCAATGTCTACGGATATATATCACCGTCTAACTCCTCATTTTATAGTTTGTATTATCTTTTCTACAGTACTTACATTTGTTATTTGGATATTTGGAGCTAATACAACAGTATTGTATCTTGTTTTCACTATTAAAGCTTTTATCTTTCTTATTATTGGTATACCTTTTGGAGAAAATCTTTCGATTGAGTTCTTGCTTCTATGTGTCCTTATAATTGAAATTGTTTTTTACTGCAAAATTGTTGTAGGTACTGCGCTATCTTCCATTCTTATTCTTATTGCTGTTCTCTTCCAAAGAAACTTCTATGCTTGGAATACTGCAATATACAAGCCTCAACTCTCAAACATAATTACTTTTTTATTGTTAGCGATATTCATATTGACAACTAGTCTTTTAATTAAGCACCTAACTGAACACATACTCAACATCAGAAAAATAAATATGGATTTGAACAAGTCGGTACAAAATTTAAGTTCAGCCAATATTAGTTTTCAAGTGTATGCAGAGTCAATAGAAAAAGTTGCTATATCGTCTGAGAGAAAAAGAATCACAAAAGAGATACATGATATTATTGGCTACACATTGACTAGCCTGATTGTCATGATGGAATCTGCTATTGATTTTTCAAAGAAAAATTCCCGTAAGACAGAGGAACTACTTGAAAAATCAAGGGAACTTGCCGAAAACGGATTGGATGAAATTCGTTACTCTCTCCGATTATTGAGGAGTCTTGGTTCTGAAAGACAAAAAGGATTAAAAGCATTACATAGAATGATATCCGTGTTCTCTGAAAACACTGGTGTTAATATTGACATCAACTACGGTAACATCCCATGGACTTTTAGAGAAGATATCGATATGCTTGTTCGTCATATTATTCAAGAGAGTCTAGTTAACTCTTTGAGACATGGTAATGCTACAAGAATCAAAATATCTTTTTCGTTGATAGACTCGCAGTTAAAAATTTTTATATCCGACAACGGAAAAGGATCACCCACTTCTACTAAAGATGGCATTGGATTTACCGTAATCAAAGAAGAAATATCTAAGCGCAATGGTGAATTCAAAGCAGTTAGTCTATCAAACGGCTTTGAAATATATATATCGATTCCACTGGATTGAAAAGGATTTCCTTGCTTGAATATAGTAATAGTAGACGATCAAATTCTATTTGCTGAGAGTCTTAAAAACATACTAGAAATGAGGACTGAAGATATCAACGTTGTCGCCATCGCTCTTAATGGTAAAGAAGCAATACAGACTGTACATGATAAAAAACCCGATATTGTCCTGATGGACGTTCGAATGCCGGTTATGGATGGAGTAGAAGCAGCTGCCGTTATCCGTCAAGTTGAACCAAGTGTGAAAATAATGATGCTTACCACATTTGATGATGATGAATATATCCACGAAGCGCTTAAAATAGGTGCAGTTGGATATTTACTGAAGACAACGAGACCAGCTGAACTTATAGCTTCGATTAGAGCCATCAAGGAAGGAATAGTACAAATTTCACCCGTTGTTGCAGCAAAGTTAATCAGAGACGAACAAAGAAAAAGTCTTAAAAACAAAGGTATTCAGGAGAAATCGGTAAATGCTGAGTGGATGAAATATCTAAGTCACAGAGAAAAAGAAGTACTCAAACTACTACTTACAGGTCTAAGTAATATGCAAATCGCGGAAAAACTGTATATAGCCGAACAGACAGTAAAAAATCATCTAACAGTAGTTTATAGCAAAATGAATGTTCACAGTAGGCCACAAGTTATTAGAAAATTGATTGATTCTGATATTGATCTTACTTCATACTAGTCAGACAAGAACTTTACCAAACATTGTTTACCGGTTAGAGTGATAGATCATTACGATATATCGTTTATTATTGTTTGTTTTTATTTAATATTGTTACCTTGACGTTGCAAAAGAAAGTAAGTAATTATATAACTTAGCAGGTATGATATGAAAAACGAAAATGATATTCTACTCGGAAACGTTCATACTGATAGAGAACTTCAAAAGTTTGTAGATCTCATCAATCTGGAAGCAAAGCATTTTGTGATAAAACCAAACTGGTTTACCTTTGTTGAAGGATTATACACTGATGCCTTAACTTTGGATCAGTTTCTTAAATGCATCAAGGGAGATATCTATATTGTAGAGGCGTATAGCTGGAGACGAAACGATGGTAGTCGTCTAATAACTGAATACAATTATCTTGATAATAAGGATTGGATTTCTGATCAAGATAAAAAGGAACTTGTTCAATCAGGTTTAGCCAAGGTGTTAGAAAAACATGGTGTAAAATATATAAATACAACAGAAGAAGTATGGAAAGGTGATGTCATTGCCAATAGTACGATTCGCGGTCTCGTCGAAAATCGATATGGTAATGAGAGATTACAATTTCCAGAGTTTTACATGAATGTTCCACGAAAAATATTTGAGCTATCTCAACTGCCCGAGACTATTTTCATAAATCTATCAAGGGTGAAAACCAGCAATCAGAGTGATGGCGGGTTCAGTCTAAGCCTGAAAAATATCTTCGGCTTGATACCGATTCCAAGAAGATATAAATACCATGGTGACACTCTGCCACAAGCAATTATAGATATTAACAAAGTTTACCGCTCGTTGTTCAATATTATTGATATTTGTGAAGGAATACATACGGCTCTGCAATGGAATCCCTACGGCAAGTATATGCATGATCTTGGAAATTACGATCTGCTCGAAAATTCTGGCTTTGTAAGTGCAGGATCAAATCCGACCACACTGGATCTATTGGTAGCCAAATTCTTTGGGATGAATATCCAATCCAGAACACTTATTAGACTTGCTAATGAGCAGTTGTCACCGCTAGATTTCACTGCTGTTCAAGAACTTGAGAAGAGAGTCGATAACTTCAAGTTCTTCAAAAATACAAGAATATAACGATCGCTTCAGTAAAACGAATTATCTTGTTATCGAGATATTCTGTTCATACGGATAACAGCGACCGCTGTGCGATACACCCAGAGAAATACAGAGCTCCGAGAACTTCACGGCACATGGAAAGGGATTGACTACTGGTATGTCAGCACGAAAATCTCCTTTCACATCCTCCCAATAGGGTTCAAGAGCTGTACAACCAATTAATATCACATCACAATCGCTCGCGTTAGCAGCCATTTCGCACGCTTCTAACAGGCTCCTACGTGTATCGTCAGGATTATCTTGAATATTGTTACTCGCGGGTACTACTTGTCCCCAATGTACGATGTGATGGGCGTAACCGTACTTGTACATGTTCCGTCTTATATAACCTAAACCTCTTTCGTTCTCTGTAACTAATGCGATTCTTTCACCTAGAGACAACGCTGATAACATTCCTGCTTGACCACAGCCAATAACTGGCACAGATGTCGCTTCCCTACATGCCTCTATTCCTGGATCCGCAAAACAATCAATAATGATCGCATCAACCCCAGTGCTTTCAGCTTTTTTTACTTCACTTAGCATAGGTTCAATTGCTTGTGCCGCCCAGTACTCACTCTCAACAATTGTGGGACCCCGTAGTAACACAATTGTCTCAATTTTCATTCCATCGATTGCCCAACTTCTCTTGCGCTCCATTTCTCGCTCTTGGGTTCCCTCTATTACCACTGGAGCAATACTCCATATTAAGGCATTATGTTTCTTCACAAACCTCACCCTCAAACCGACTCTATACGTTCAAACGGAAATGATTGTGTGTTGGATAGATGTCAAATTCTCAATCCCCTTTTCTGTTGTTATTACATTATCTTCTAATCGTATCCCAACATTATCTATGTATATACCCGGCTCAATTGCGAAACACATATTTGGCTGGACAATATCTTTCTCATTGGCACCACAGATAGGGAATGGCTCAGATGGTTCTAGTCCCACATTATGTCCCGTACGGTGAATGTAGTGATTTTCGTATCCAAGTTTTAAAAATTTGGATTCAACGAATCTATCGATGTCTGCCGCTGACTTTCCTGGTTCAATAGACTCAAGAGCACTAGTCAATATGTCTTTGACGACTTTAGAGATTTCTAACTGTGCTTTGTCGGGCTTGCCTATTACTGCCGCTCTAGTAATATCACTACAATAACCGCTTTCAACTCTTACTCCGAAATCTAGTAGTATAGTGTCTCCTTTTTCGATCTTTCTGTTCGATGGACAAATATTCTGATAGCATGATCTCTCACCTGAAAAAATCTGAATAAATGCTGGAAATGCTTTGTGTTCGGCTATTGTCCTAATTAGGACCCTTTCGAGATCAAATTCGGTCATACCAGGAGAAAGATAGTTGTGAATTACTTGTTCTGCTACCTGATTCGTTATAGTACCGGCCTTTTTCAATTCACTGATTTCATCTTCATCCTTAATAGAACGTAAGTTCGTAACTTCATCATCAATTGGCTTAATTTCTACGGTAGAAAAATGTTCCCTTAAGGAATCGAGATAAGATGATGATATCCTGTTTTTTTCGACACCGAAGGTAGGTTCTTTTATGTTCTTACAAAGAGAAATCAAACCTTCTTTAATCGCTTCATGAACCGACCTATTGGGCCAAATCAAAGCATCTTCGGAAAATGGTATTGTTGGAATACTCGGGTATTCTTTGTCCATCATTTTGCTGAAGGCTCTAGTGCAAACGAATAATAGTTCGTTTTGATCAGAAATCAACAAAGCCCAGGAGCTCCAAGAATTCGTGATTGTACCAATAGATCTTTGTCCGGAGAAGTAACATATACTGGGCCATGAGGTTATTATTGCAGCATCAATATTTTTTTTTCTGAGTATTTCGACCAATCGGTCTCTTCGTTCCTTATATCTATCGTTCACTTTTCTTCTCCTCACTCGGTACGAAATTTTTTCACTTTCTTCTCATCTAGTTCGACACCCAATCCCGGTTTCTGCGGAATGACTATTTCATCTCCCCTGTATTCAATCGGCTCGACAACAATATCATCCA
>JAEORY010000263.1 GCA_016840645.1 Candidatus Borrarchaeota archaeon
AGCTACTAATAAAACCAAGATCAAAGGGCGGCATGTGTGGTGGCACCGTGTAAAACAACATTAGATGGCTTAACATTCAGCTTCTTCCGGAACACCTTCAATAAGAGAACTCATCCTTTTCCTTATTTTAACTTCATTGATAATAGCATACATAATAGCAGAAACATCCGGTATCCGGTGTATTGTCAGCAAAATATATTCGGGTAATAGAACATTCCCATAGAAAACATCTATCATAGCCGATTCTGCATCAATCCATCTACTAATTTTATGTAGTACACCGAGATATCGCTTGATTCCATCTTTTGAATTGGATTTAATATAACCAGATTCTATCCAATGGTTTACCGTTTTCTTAATCATCATAATAGATTGTTTCAATTGATTTTCCGTTAGTAAAATAGATATTCCTTGCGAATGTTGATCTTTATTGTGGATATTAACATACATTTTCTCAATACTTTTAATAAGATCTTTCATTCTTGATATCAAGGATCCATGCTTGGACATCTTTAGTGGTACATGTAAGAAACGTATCCCTAAAGACCGAAGTCTAATTTATTAGACCCATAAGGGGTCTTGGTGTTATAAATTTTATAATTCCAGGACTTTAAGGGATAGGTGTTTATAATCAATTTTGCAGAAAATTGATGATTAATATATTCTGCAAAAATATTCAGACATCAATCTCAATGTCTGGACACACACTTTTGTTTAGACAAGATGGTTTTATCGTTATTTCTCAGGTAACCGGGAAATGCGATTTGATAACTCATGATGATTTCATTGCAATGCCTAAGTTTGCCAAGATTGTCTACGAAGAGGACTATAAAATGTGGCTCCAATGGCGCGAGTATTCCTAAATCCCCCTTGTTAAAGGGGTTATAAAAATGATTAATTATTATCTTATATTGCAGTTACAACTATAGGATAATATGAAGCCTGTTAGAGTGTTTAACCATATAACAGAGATATACTACCAACTATTCTTCGAGGAAAATGGGTTTACGTCGATGTCAGAGACTACTGGAGAGATCGAGTGGCTTGCTGGTGACGAATATGAAGACATGGGGACCTTCAACCAGGCCCTTTATGAAGCTTCATATGAAGCCTGGTGGGTATGGAAAGACTCGCAGAAAAATGATGCCAAAAAGAGTGAACCGAAATCTAAAGCACAAGTAGATGAACCGGCCACGCCTAGGAATCATACTGGAACGTACCGAGGCTTCGCCGATGGAGAGCCAACGCTTTCGTCAGCTATTGAGCCGCGCAATGGACGGCGATGAAGACGCCGCAGCCGAACTAACAGGCGGCCCTTCTGCACCTATTCCTGCGCCGCTGAATCCGAAGCGGGGAACAGCTCAGATCATGAAGTTTCTGAGGAAGTACTAATAAAAGATGTAAAATACTATTATAATGGCATATTGTTCTATTTGTGAAGAGTACGTTGATGGTGAGACTGGGACTTCCAATCCTAAAACATGTAAAGTATATTGTGATGATTGTTACAATGAGTATTGCTTCACCTGCGACATCTGTCTTTGGGTGTTTCATGACAACTGCGCAAATGAGTGTGATTGTGATTACGACTACCAGCTTTGTAATGATTGTTTGGTATCTAGGTGTGCAGAAGTATGGTATTGTGATTGTTGTTGTGGTATCGTCTGTGAGGATTGTTGCATGTGTTAGTAAAAATTGACGACCAAATCACTCTGGGATATAACTTGAGTATCCAACCCTACAATTAAAAACATGGCCACTCCCCAGATCCCTCTACTTTCGATCCCTGATCATCTGCCGCGTCCCGGTTACGGCTGTGGTCGTCAAGGCTCCTCCCACGAGCAAGAGCCTACTCGACCTTCTAGCACCAACTCCCGCTATCAAAGAGCGAAGGCGGACTCCATGAGTAAGTGGCCTGTTTGTACTGGCGCTTGTGTTGACTGCGGACTCAAGAGGGAGAGCTGCAAGTGTGCAGCCACCCAGTGCCGTCAGCCTCGTTAAGCAAATCATAATTCTACCATTGTAAACGGTAAGTTTGCACATATGCGAGGATTGTCGTTGTCGTAAAACATATAATAAACGTGAATAGGTTCTACAGGTGGATTAACCAGGATTTTGTTGAAATAGTCAACTAAATGTACAAGTCTATCAGTACGTTTGATCTTTTTTACATTTCGTTTTGTTTTATAATGATCAGGATTCCATCTAATAACCGCTAATTTTTTCCCACAAATACCTTCCTCCTCGTATATGTCAGAAATTCGACGTTCATCACACTTGTATGTACCATTGTGCCATTTATGTTGGTGTTCATCACACTCGATGATGATAACTAACTCTTTCCCAATGTAAATCTTATCTGGTCTATACCTTTGACACCCGCCCATACTTTTAAGAGAAACATCAGATCCAAGAAGGTATTCAGTACCTATATGTTTATCTAAATATTTTGACATTACAGTTTCAACACGTGATGATTTCCCAGTTGTTTTCTTAAAGCATTCTCTACATATTTTATGTTTACCGTGATTATCGTTGTATACTATTGAACTATTACGATTTCGTAAACAGAAGGAACATTGATGCTTGCCGATATCATGTACATTTGATTGATGCTGTTTCAGATTACTTTTCTGTTTGAATTTGAGACTACAGTGTTCACACATATGCCATTTTACATTGATATTATGTACATCGCCAAGGTGTTTTTTTAAATTTGGGTTTTGTTTAAATTTTGATGGACAAAGATGACAATAGTTCCATTTTACCCCAATATCATGTTTATTAGCCATGTGCCTTTTTAAATCTGAGTTATTCTTGAATTTCTGAGTACACTTGTCACATGCATGCCAAACTACACATATATTATGCTTATTTGCCATATGTTGGTTCAGATTTCCTTTTTCCTTAAATTTGTCCGCACAGTATTTACACGACTTCCATTCCACACCTATATCATGTACATTTGCTAAATGTCTTTTTAAATTCCCAGGTTGTTTGAATCTTTTTGTACATTCAGTACAACTATACCATGTTACCCCAATATCATGGCAGTTTGCTAGGTGGTTACGCATTCCTGCAGCAGTTTTAAACTTTTTTGGACATTCTGAGCAATTATGCCATTTAACCCCAATATTATGCTTATATGCCAAATGCATCTTGAACGCCCCTTTGGATTTACACTTGTGATTACAGTGTTCACAATGATTCCACACAACACCAATATCGTGCCTATTTGCCAAATGATTCCTGAAATGAGGTTTTTTATTGCTAGTATAATCACAATGCTCACAGTTGTATATAACCATTTTAGATCTATATGAACTATCCCTTAAAGACCGAAGTCTAATTTATTAGACCCATAAGGGGTCTTGGTGTTATAAAATTTATAATTCCAGGACTTTAAGGGATATTTCTAAGCTAAAAAGTGAACCTGATTTTGAGCTTTATTCTGGATAGGTAAGTAATTAAATGAAGACTCTATTGATTGTCGAATCCGCCACAAAAGCTCGTAAAATCCAGGGATACTTGGGTGACCAATATCGAGTAATTGCAAGTTGCGGTCATATTCGTGACCTAGATACCAAAAATGGGATCGATGTTGCTAATAGATATAAACCGAGCTATGTGATATCAAAAGATAAGAAAAAGGTAGTAGTCAACATCAAAAAAGCTGCAAGCCAATGTAGAGAGGTTTTGATTGGAACTGACGATGATAGAGAAGGAATGGCTATTGGCTGGCATATTGCTAGGATTCTAAAGCTTAACATCCCACGAACTAAACGCATTGTTTTCCATGAAGTTACCAAAAAGGCACTACGAAAAGCTGTCCAAAATCCAACTAATATCGATATGAATATGGTGAACGCCCAACAGGCTCGCCGGATTCTTGATATGCTCCTTGGATTTGAGCTTTCCCCACTACTAGCTGGACACTTCCAACAGCGCGGACTTTCCGCAGGTCGTGTTCAGTCAGTTGTTAACCGGATGATTGTTGAAAGAGAGGCTAAGATCGCCGATTTTAGTTCTGATTCTTACTATCAGGTTGATGGTGCTTTCGTTCCTGAACCACCATCTAAGGCGAGGAATCCTAAGAAACCGTTACCAGATCAGATGGGTGCAACTTTGACAAATAAGTTGAAGGAGCATGACGATGCTTTTAGTTTGCTGCAGCACTGTGGTAAAAGTAAGACGAAGTACACTGTTGCTGACAAGCAGCTAAAGGATCGTAAGAGTCAACCTCAAGCACCTTTTGAAACATGTACAATGCAACAGGTGGCAGGAAGGTTGCTGAATATGAGTACAAAAAACATTATGAAATGCGCTCAAAATTTGTACCAAGAAGGTTACATTACATACCATAGAACTGATTCGACTGAACTATCTGAGGAAAGTTTAGACAAAGTTGCAGAATGGATTATTTCCAACTGTGGTGAAGAATATTACCGTAGGAAACAGTACAAAACAAAAAGTACCGATGCTCAAGAAGGACATCAAGCCATAAGACCTACTGAGATCGACCGTGTTAAGCTTTCGGATGAGATGAGTGCACCTGAACGCAGGCTGTACGAGATCATCTGGAAGCGCACAGTTGCCTCCCAGATGGCACCGGCTGTATACGAGGTTGTTAACCTTGAGATTACGATAAGCGGACGTAAGGAACGTTTCCATACAACCGCTGAACGAATTATATTTGACGGCTACTTACGTGTCTACCCTGAGAACCAGGGAGATCAGAAGATGGCCAAGAGGGCAGTTAAGATGTTGAAGCGCATTCAAGACGGTGCAGAACTGTTCTATCACTGGATGCGGGGAACACAGAAGTTCACCAAACCACAAGGCCGTTTCACGGAACCTACGTTGGTGAAACAGCTTAAGAAGTTGAAGATCGGTCGACCATCAACCTATGCTACGACGATTAGTCGTGTACAGGAGCGTGGTTATGCCGAGAGGAAATCGACTGCTGGTAAGGTTGTTCCGGTACATATTCTGGAGCTAACTGACGAGCTAAAGCAGTCTCAGAGTGAGACCAAGATGGGTGCTGAGAAGAACAAGTTGATGCCTACCGATCTCGGTATAGCAGTTAACGACTATCTCTGCAGTCACTTTGAAGCTATTCTCGACTACGCTTTTACGGCGAAAATGGAGAAGGAGTTGGACAAGATTGCCGGCGGAAAGAGTAGCTGGGTGTCAGTAGTTGACATGTGTTACAAGACCTTTCACCCTGTGGTGGTAGAGCTTAACAAGTTGATTAAACCCGCTCCTGGTGGTGGCAAGTATCCAAAGGTTGAGAAACGCCTGGTTGGTACTCATGCAGCCACCGGCCTCCCGATGCTGGCGTACAAGTCTAAGAATGGACCTGTTCTGCAGATCGGCTCTGATGACCTACCGAAAGAACAGCGCAAATATATTAACATCAGTGCTAAGGAGATCAAGAGCCTCACGGAGGCCCAAGCGAACACCTTGAAACTGTATCCTATGAAGCTGGGGGTCCACGAGGGCACCTCGGTAGTATTGAAGAACGGTCGCTATGGTGAGTACATCACCTGTGGCGATACTTCTGTGAACTTGAAGGACTTCGATGGAGACATTACTCTAGCGAAGGCTGTTGAACTACTTTCCCAGAAGAAAGAAAAGGGGAAGAATGTTCTGAAACGGTTTAAGGGTAAGAATACCCCGGTCGTAATGAACGGTCAGTATGGTCCGTATGTCCTTTTCAAGGGCAAAACGGTCTCTGTACCCTCAGGCGTAGACCCCTCTAAGATCAGTATGAAAAAGTGCAAAGAGCTTATTGCCAAGAAACACGGCTAAAAATAAAAGTGATTCGTTTTGGGCTTTATTCTACTTTATAATAACTATTTATTACAAAGATGGCTGCTCCGTACCACATGTGTACTGATGAGTACAAGAAGTATCTTGACGACAACCCTGTTTTTAAGGGTCAGAGCCAGGCAGAATGGAACCGCCAACAGTGGGCTGAGAAGCGCAAGAACTGGGGGAAGCCTTCGAGTCCTGCCAAC